>CAXBGV010000001.1:0-63578 GCA_963975235.1 uncultured Flavobacterium sp.
AAGTAAAAAATATATATTTAAAACAGCATAAAAGTTTTGTTAATTTTTTTAATTGTTCATTTATATGAAAGTATCGTACTACTTAAGCTGCGTTATCTGGCAACTTTTTCTAAATTCTGAACTTTTTTAAACGTGATATAAATTAGTAGTACTAATGAGTCAAACAGTTTAAAAACTTCCAACTTTCTTATTGAAATATTTGTTTTAAAAAGCGTTATTTTTTTTGATGACTAACTGGTTTCTAAGATCATTAAGTATGTTATTACACTACTAAAAAAGATGGCTTAAGAGTGAATTCAGCACTAGTGCCACCAGAAACCAACTCCCGCCTCTTGCATCATCGATTGATGATCTATATTGTAATCTATAATGATGCAGTTTAAAAGGAATCATGTAACTCTTACCGCCCCGCAATTGTTCGGACCAAAGGGAGGCCAATTGTGGGGCGGCGCACTTTCATACAGCAATTTGCTTATGTTGAAATGGCTAATTTTTGAGCATCATTGTCATTTAAAATTATATATAATTATAAATAAGACAGGCAGTATATTCTACCTGTCCCATTGTGTTAGTTTAGTTCTACTATAGTACCCTTTGCAGCATAATTGGTACAAAGATCAAAAGCAGTTTGCGCACGTAATTGTCCGGTACCACCCATTAGTATAGAAGCTAGTTTTGCTTCATCATCCTTATAAGAACGTACATTTTGAAAGTATCCTGTTATGGCGTTATATGCTCCGAAAACCGTGCCTTTGGTGGTGTTCATTAGTTGAGTTGGGTCGCTCATGGCATATTCATAAGCATTATCTACCATATTAATAAAACAAGTTGATAGGTCCTCTGTTCTACCTTCTTGTAAGGTTTTAAGAACCTCTTTACTAGGAGCCAGAGCAGAGTGAATGAGCTTTTTTACTTCATTATCTGAAATACGTACTTTTGTCCAGTTATTGAAAATTGATTCCAATTGTAAAGCTAGGCGATCAGAAATCCCCATGACTTTGTGTGCTTGCTCAAGCCTTTGTTTTGCGTTAGAAGTATGGCGTATGCGAACAGTATTAGTTTGGTTTCGCAATGCTGCATTGAGAGTGTTGGCGCATACGATACGGATGGGAGTAAAAGCAGCGGTAATGCTTCCACTTCCATCATGGGAGGTGGTCAAGAACAGGTATTTTTCGATAAGGTCATCATTACCTACACGGATATAGTCAGGTAACTTGGCAGTTATGAAGATGCGTTCCCCATGACCCAATGCTCCAGCTGTCTCGTAGAGCATACCGTCGCCACCCACAATGCTGTCAAAAAAAGAAAAAGCATCTCTATTCTGTACGATTTGGTAGTCTTTACCTACCACTCCCAAAACGGTATCGTTGTCCGTGCGTACGGTACTGAAAAAGTTGGGGACTTCTATGCGCATGTCCTGGAGACTGCTTGTGAAAAGTTTTCTTTTTTCGACTTCGTAGTCCAGGCCTGCGTGTTTGATTGCCTCCGCGCTTGTGGGGTAGTCTTGAATGACTTGCCCTAGATTGTGCCATGCTTTTTCCTTTGTGCTAAAAAAACTGTGTTTTTTTGTTTGCTCATTGAAATTTAAATGGTGTGCCATGATCTAAAAATTTTATGATTACTACTATTTTTATTTCTTCCCAGTCTCCTCAAAAAAATGTTTTCAAAAAGAAAAACGGAGAAAAAGAAAGCAAGAATAAAGGGGCTTAAGGAAGTGGAGAGCAATAAGTCCCGTAGGGTGACAAGTGCAACGCAGTCATTATGTGCTAGCAACATTCTTAAGACACTATCTTAGCTGCCTTTTAGTCCGTTTCGAGTGGAAACTTCCTTACAACTTCTTGTTTTTTCTACGAAAAAATCTCTGCAATTTTATTATCAGCTGGGGGGAATTTTTACTAGTATATAGGAATAAGGTATCTACTATTGAATTGGGAGAAATAGAAACGGCTCCAAATCCGATGGCTGGGGGATGATGCAACTGCAGAAAGTACTGGGGGTGAGAGACGGAATACTGCTGGAATGAAGTGAAACGGAATGAAGCGGTATTATGGCTGGTTTAGACCTGCCGAACAGATGAAATGAATGTGTAAAGGTTAGGAACGAAACAGTGCAAAAAAAAACAGCTGCTGTTTTTCAAGCTGCTGTTTATTTAGTACTGTAAAGGGTCTGTGGAATGGAGAGAAAACTAACTGTTAAATCGATGTGATAAATTGCTTATTTACCAAAAGGGCGCTTATGAAAATGTAGGGTTGACCGACTGGAGCAGCCGAACGGAACAAAGAGAATTACCGAAGAGAGACTGTTTGATTGCCCGTCATACTTTGTGATATAATTAAATTTCTCCATTTATCAGGAAAGAAAGGAGTTTGGAAATAATTATGAGCCAGATCTTTTAAAAAAGGGTATCCTGCTTGATTGGTACGATAATTATACTCAAATTCAGTTTTCTTGTTTTCTATCTTTTTTTTAAATTCTTCAAAATTTAAATCTTTATTAAAGTTTTTTGTCAATCTTGTTTCTGATTGATAACCATCCCTAAAGGATTTTGAAAACAATTGTTCTTCCAAATCATTTTCCTTGTCTTTGACTAAATGTGTAGAAGTTGAATTTATTCCATGGTGAGGCACAAATAATCCTAAATCAATTTTACGTTCAAGAATAAATTCTTTCATGATATTGTATTCTTCTTCCATATCTAATAAAGCGAGATATTCCATTAAAACCGTAAGAATAGGAGAAGTACTATCCGAAAAATAGACCGGTTTAACACCTGTAACAGTGAATCTAATCACATTTTCAATACTGTTATTTGCATCAGGAATAAAGTCTAAGTTTTCTTTTGCATACTTAATTTGTCCCAGAACTAATTTTACATAATTTTTAGCATTCTGTAATTCTCCAAAATCAATAAATAAATTAAGAATACTGATTATAGTTGATGAATGAATGTCAATAAGTGGCCTAGAAGAGACACTATTTTGATTAATAATATTTACTAGTTGTAGATGCATACTTTCGTCATTGATTTTTTTATTATAAAATCTTTCTACATTCAGCAAAAAACAAAAATAGTCCAAATACTCAAAAGTTCTTTTTGTATATCCAATTTGCTCATATCTTCCCGAATGTTCAGAAGACAGACCATCTTTTAGATTAGCAATAGGAATTGTTCTTTGAAAGTATTCTAATAATACTTTATAATAGAAATTAAAAACCTGATCAAAATATTTAGTTACAGCTTTGTCGTTTTCTAAATTGTTCTTTAAAATCCAATGCCAGAACTTTATCACTAAATGGGTTAAATATCTCTTTGCGATTTCAAGATTGTTGTATTCTTTCGACTCTGTATATATGATAAACCCGATAAGCTTAAAAGTTTCGAATAGTAGTTGCCATCTTCGAGAAAGTTTTTTAGATTTTTTCCATTCTTCTTTGGAAAGTATTACTTCCAATAAATCTACGAAATCCGATGTTATCCCATCATTTGTATCTAAATTTACTAAAACTCGATTGAATAATTTAGTGGTTTTTGGATCTACCAGTAAATATTCACCAAAAAGTTTTCCGGAAAACAGAAGTGTCAGGCGTGAAATATCCCAACGATCAAAAGAAGTGTTGACTAAATTATTTTGTGTTGCTACTACAAATGATTCAAAAGTAGCCTGTACACTTCCCTTGATCACACCATTATGTACAATTACAATTTTTAATGGTAATTGGTCGAACTCAGGAAAAGCAGAAACAAATTTATTATAGCTAGCTTGAGTTAAAGAATCTTGAATACCGTCTTTTCCATAAAAGTTGCCATCAGTGATGTCTCTATCTTTTCCACCTTTTAATTCAAAATAAAACCTTTTTTTGATATTATCTTCATCAATACCTATGGCTACTATATCTTTTCCATATTCGGGTAATCCTAGATACTCTGTTGGTTTGGATAAAATAGCAAACCCCATGGATTCTAATAAAATAGGAAAAATTCTATTTAACTCATTTTTTTCAGTTAATGATTCTAAGTACTCTTTGACAATTATATTTTTTATATCCATTACTTAGAAATTTTCAAGATTTTGTTCATAAACAGGAGGGTTTTTATAGGCTCTAGTATCGATCATCATACTTGATTCAAAATAACCTAATGGTAGAATGTCTTCTGAATCATCATTTTTCCACGCTCTTCCTCTGACAATTACCATGTTTTTCATCATGGACAAGAATGAGTTTTTATCCTTATCTATGTTCTTCATCATTTTGGCCTGATTTTCATGCTCTAAACGATAGTATAAATCCATTAGATTTCTTTCGTTTTCTTTAGGATCTAAGTCTTTAATTTTTGCCTTAAACTCACGCATTTTAGAATATTCATCGAAAGCCTTTTGTAAAGGAATTAGAAAATCTTTGTCTTTTTTCGAGTTGGTTAAATTCTTTTTGATGAGATCAAGTAGTGATTCTTGATAAACCTCAAAGATTAATTCAGCTAACTTAGTCTGCAAATAATCTTTTACTTCTTTTAAATTAGACTCTTTTAATTTCAATAAGAGAGGAAGTAAATCATCAATGGAATGAGGATAATTGCAAATACTGTCGATTGCAAACAATTGAGCCTGTTTTTCTGACAACTTTAATAAATTGACTTGATGTACTCCCCCATGAGTAGAAAGAATTATTTTGACAGCCAATAAACTATACTTCCTAAAGTTAAATAAGTCTAAAATTTGTTCTTCTGTTTCTTCTTTGTTTGTGTCTAAAAAATGATTTAGTGAATTCTTAAACAAATCTATTGAATCCCTAAATCCAGATGCATCATATCTTTTTATTAGAATGTCAAAAAGGTATTGTGGGTTTTTGAAATTATGGAAAAAATAGTTGAATACATTGAAATTCTGTGTATTGTTCAGATAGACATTTAACAGATAATATTTTTCATATTCATATTTTTCTAAACTATACTGGATATTTTGAAAAGCACTGTCCGCCTTTTTATGATCTTCTGATTTCAAAAGCTTAACAAGCTCTTTGATGGAATTTTCTTTAATTTCAGCTGATGCATTATCATTTTCAATGAAATTACAAAATAAAACACTTTTTAGATTTACTAATTCAATGGTTATTGGTTCAATCTTATTTAGTAACTCAAATAATTGTTTTATATCTGACCCGTTCGAAAGATTATAACCACTGAATGCTTTCAATGCAGTAATTGGATCTTTTTCAAATATTAAAATAGAATCATCAAAAGTATCATTATGACCTTCATTATATAAGCCAATAAATAAATTTGGAATTAAAACAGAATACTTCTGAAAATCATTTTTAATACCAAATTCAGCTAACTGTTTGGCAAGTGTACTATGATTTTTTCCTAACCCTCTTAGAAAATTATAGATGTAATTTGAAGGGTGTTTCTCGGAGTTATTGTATTCTATGCAGGAGCTTAGAATTACTTCTTCGCAAGCATTTGTAATTATTAAAAACTGAAAATATGGGTCTATAAAATTAGAGCTATCCCTTCTTTTTTGTTTTTTGTCCTTTATGAATTCAACATAGAAATCATAAACGCAAAGTTGATTATTTAGAATGGTGAGGACAAATGCTTTTAACGCATTAATTGAGTTAGTAAATTCCTTACTTGAATCGTCTATACAATATTTGTTTTTCAGGTACTTTTCAAAATCATCTATGAAAAGAAACGTGTCAACAATATTGTCAGGTAGTTTTCTTTTTAATTCCGTTTCGGCAATATTTAATAGTAGCTCGTTAAATAAAAAGGAATCTAAATTAATTTCAAGGTATTGGAGATCCTTCTCTACAATTTTTAATACTCCTTGTTTTAAAAGGACGACATGATCCAGTATTTCGGAAAATTTATATTTACCTTTTCTGTTCTCAAAGGTATAGTGTATCAAATCCGTTATTTTGTCAATATTTTGATTCATGAAATGTACTGTATTTTTTTCATACTTGTTTTTTGAATTTAAGATTATTCAAATATTATTTTAAATGAATTTCTATAAATCCTAAAGCTGTAATAAATTTACAGCTTTCATGATTATCTACTTTACTAAAGTATATAAAAAAACTTGCAAGACATCCAACAATTCAAAATTTATTGGATGTTTTGTAAGGCAGTGTTTTTTTACAATTTAATTCTTAAATAAATCTTCCTTGCCATTTTTAGCAGAATAGAACTCTTTTACTTTTTCTATGTCTAAGCCGTTTATTAATTCATCAATTTCTTGCGCTGAACTAAAAACAAAACGGAAGCCATCACTTTTAATAAATTGGTTAGAACTGGATTGCAAGGCATCGCTATCAATAATCAACAAGTATTTATCGTTTATTATTCTAAAACGGGTTGAAAGGTTAACTGAATAATCAAAGTTCCATTTGCCATAAAGGAATGCACCTCTGTAATTCAAATTCTTGTATTCAATTTTCTTGTCCAGTTCCGTTACTTTATTTTCTATAGCAGTTTGTTTCCATTTTAAAAAGGTCTCTTTTATACTTGCAAGAAATTCAATGAAATCCGGAACTTCTTTATTTTTTAGCATTAACGATGCTTTACGACTCGAACTGTCTGAAGAGAAGCAATCAATGTAATAATCAAAATCGCCTTTTTCATTTGGTTTCCCTGCTTGAATTTCAAAGTTTTTCGACAAATAAGTCGAATTGTAAGTGGCAATTTTTTCCTGACCCAATACATTTCCACTAAACATAAAAGTCACAATCCCTGCGATAATCATAATTTTCTTTAACATACTATTTTCTTTTTAAATTAGATTACAAAACTATTTGCTATTAGTGCAGTCTATTCGCATCGTTTAGTTTTAAATTTACCCTATCAAACTTTTCAACTATGGCCATCAACAAAAATGCTCTTATTCGTTTTCACGCTTTAGACAAATGTTTTAATAATTTCAATATGAAATTTTATTTAGATGATTTACTGGAAAATTGTAATGAAGCTTTATATGAACTCAATCCTGATGGGGATGGTATAAAAAAACGTCAACTTTTTGAAGATATTAAGTTTATGGAAAGTAGTCAAGGTTGGTCTGTGCCACTAGATCGAATTAAAGAAGGGCGGAAAGTATATTATCGCTATGAAACTTCTGATTTTTCAATCAATAAGCAACCTATGAACGAACTGGAAGCCGAAAAATTGAAATCAGCTTTATTGGTTTTGTCCCGTTTTAAAGGAATGCCACAATTTGAATGGGTCAATGAATTGATTTTGAAGTTGCAAGAAGCTTTCAAATTGCAATCGCACGAAAGGGAAATCATTAGTTTTGACGCCAATGAATACCTGAAAAACATTCATTTTCTAGGTGATTTGTTCAATGCTATTTTGTACAAAAAAGTGTTGCAAGTGGATTATCAATCTTTCAAAAGCGATATGATGACTACATTGGAAATTCATCCACATTATCTGAAACAATATAATAATCGCTGGTTTTTAATTGGAAATAATCCGCAATTTGAAAATTTCACCAATTTGGCTTTGGATAGGATTGTTTCTTTTTCGGAAACAAACAAAAAGTATCAAGTTTCCCCAATTGATTTTAATGAATATTTTGATGATGTTATTGGGGTTTCTATTTCTCCTGAATCTACAGTTTCGAAAATCACTTTGTTTGCAACACCCGATTTAGCACCTTATATAATAACCAAACCCTTACACGGTTCACAAAAGAAAATCAGTATTGATGAAACCGGCTTTACTTTTTCTATAGAAGTGATTCCCAATCATGAATTGGAAAAAATGATTTTATCCTTTGGAGCCGGATTGAAAGTGATGGAGCCCGACTTTTTTAAAAATGCTATAAAGCTACGGTTAGTACGCAGTTTGGCCAATTATTAGGCAAACATAGCATTTTCATTGACCTGATTGATTACTTGAATCACTTTCATGGCCTTGTCTTCTTCCGGGAATATACCAAAAACGCCTTGGTCGTGATGTTCATTAAATGGGGCTTGTGTCAGTAATTGTTTTTCTATTACTCCTTTTTGGTTGAGGTACTGGATTATTTTTTGGATGAACGTAATTTGGTTGGCATTCAAATTTCCTTTGGAGATAAAATCCGAGAATAATTGATTGGCAATTTCAATATCTAAACCAACTATATTTCGAACAAACTTACCTAATGGTTGTTCTCCGTATTCTTTTATAAAACGGTCTTTGCTTTCCAAAGCTTCTTTCAACAGGAATTGTTCCAATAGCTCCAATTCATTGCTAGTAATAGGTAAATTTTTATATAATTTATCAATCACCAAATGGGATTTGTTTTTTCTAATAAAGGCTTCTACACGGTCTTTATAACTTTGTAATGAAGTATATGTAGCCAAAAGATCTACTTCTTCAACGCCATCTTTTGAAAGCTCATCAGTAAAGGAAGTATAAACAGGGTCTAGTTTCTTTTCGTCTTTTAGAAACTGGATTAAATCACGAAGTTCTTGACGGATTACTTCTAATTGTTGCACATTAACCGTACTCCAGAATTGTTCGTTTTGTAGTTGTTTGATTGTCGCTATTTTGGCTTGAACGGCAGGAATATTACGTTTCGTAAATAGCATATTCACAATATCATACATATTATCAATGTGTCTTACTTGCGCTTTATTTCCAGTAATCAATGCCAGTTGTAGTTTGTAAACCAATAAATCAAATCGTTTAGCAAATTCGTCCTTGTCTTGGTTGTAATCTATTAAATGAGATAAATTACTTTGTATATTGAGTACATCGCCTTGCAGCAAATTGTTCCATCTTGCTCTGTTTTTATATTCTAAAACATAACGCCAGTGTTTGCGGACTTCAAAACGGGCATCATCTAAATGATCCACCAATAGGTGTAAATCATCCGTGAATTGTACTTGAATGTGTTCTTGTTCTTCGGTTGGGTCTTGCAACTGACGCACTGTCATCACAATTTCCAGTTTTGTATTGAAGGTTTGTTGGGCTAAAGAAAGGGCAGTTTTTTGTGTTTCCCCATCTGGATTATCTCCAAAATATTCAAAATTGCCACAGAAATCAAAGATTAAAAAATATTCTTTGTCTATTCCCGGCGCAAAAATATCCGGACACAAACGCGTGCCTCGACCAATCATTTGCCAGTATTTTGAAGACGATTTTACTTCTTTAAAAAACACTAAGTTTAATACTCTAGGCGCATCCACACCAGTATCCATCATATCTACGGAAACGGCAATTTGAGGCTCTTTTTCGTCGCCTTTATCAAAACAAAATTTCTCTAGAAGATCTTGGGCTTTGTCTTCGTAATTGTCAATTACCCGAAGGAAACTGCCTCCATATTGAGGATAGTTTTTATTGAAGCGTTCCTCTATAAAAACGGCATGTTTGTGGTTTTTTGCAAAAAGAATGGTCTTGCCGAGTTTATCACCTCCGGCAATTTTCTGGCCATTAGTCATCAAATAGTCTAATACTTTATCGATAGTATCGGTGTTGTACAACCAGGTATTGATCTTGCTTTTATCCACATCGCAAACTTGGTTTTCGTCTCCAAATTGGACACCAAATAGTTCTTTGAAACGTATTTTATCTTCCTCTGAAAGGTCTTCATATTTAATCCCTTCCCTTGGGAATTTAAGCGGAATTTTAAATGCTTTGGGTGGCTTTAGATAATTATCCGCAACCGCTTTATTTAATTCGTAAGCGTATGTTGGATTACCATCTTCAATTTCGAATAATCTATAAGTGTTTTTATCCACTTCTGTTTTAGGTGTGGCAGTCAATCCAATTAAAATGCAATCGAAATAATTAAAAATGGATTGGTATTTTTGATACACAGAACGGTGTGCTTCGTCAATGATAATCACATCAAAATGACCGACACCATAAAAACGTTCGTCTTCGTTTTTGAGGCTGTCAATTTTGTTCAGGATGGTAGGGTAGGTCGAGAAAACGACTCTAGTACCATTATCTTCTTTTTCTTTAGTTAAATCAATGGCTGACAAGTGTGGCAAATGTTCTTTGAAAGCATTTTTGGCTTGTGTTACCAAGGCATTTCTATCCGCCAAAAACAATATTCTTTTGGCCCAGTTGCATTTGGTAAACATATCTACCATAGCCGCTGCGGTTCTTGTTTTTCCACTTCCGGTTGCCATGACTAACAAGGCTTTTCTACTCGTTCCTTTGAGTTTGTTTTGGTTGGTGGTTACCAAATGTTCTGCTACCCTTTTGATGGCTTCCAGCTGATAATACCTTCCAGCTATAGCTGTGTTTACCGCAAATTCTCTTAAATCCTTACGGGAAAAACGTCTTTCAATAAGTAGCTGTAATTCTTCTTTGGTATAAAAACCTTGTACTTTTCTATCTGGATAAAAAGTATCGTCCCAAATGTGGGTTTCAAAACCATTACTGTAAAAAATTATTGGACGTTGCCCTGTACTCTCTTCCAAACATTTTGCATAAAGACTGGCTTGATGCTTTCCTTTGGTGGCAGAGTGGATGGTACTTTTGGCTTCTACCACTGCCAGTGGTAACCCGTTATCGCCCCATAACACATAATCTACAAAACCTTTTCCTGATGGATTTGTAGTTAATGGCATTCCTGTAACTTCGAATTCTATTTCTCGCCCTTCTCTCAGCTTATCCCAACCTGCTTCTCGCAATAGTAAATCAATTAGAATAAGGCGTGTTTGATGTTCGGATGTGAGTTCAGGAATAGCTTTTTCAACTGCTATTTCCTGAAAACGTTCTTCTTTACGTTCGGCAATGAGTTGCAATTGTGCTTCTAATTGTTTGCGCAGTAAACCATTTTCATCTGCAAGTTTTTCCTGTTCTTTTAACCCTTTTTGAGCTTCGGCACGTTCTTGCTCCAGTTTTTCGGCAAGAGCCTGGAGTTGCTTGGTATTTTTATCATTAGTATCTCCATAAGGAATTACTTTTTCTTCAAATTCGGGAATGTTAGGATTATTTTCGCTGTAATACTTGCTTAAAAAAGTCAAAAAGCGAAAGCTGTTTTTCAAAGATTGTAAAGCTTCTAAAGCTCGAACCGTTTTACCATGCGCTGCATTGTTCCCATTCAATCGTACAATATCCAATTCCATTAACATACTTGGTTTGAGTATATTTTTGAAACTTTCATTGTGGAGTAGGGCACCTAATTTGGTGTCATAAGGCAACTCTAAATCTTCATCATTTTTATACAACCAGAACATTGTTTTCTCCAACGTGCTGCGACACAATAAGGCAGCATAACGTGGCGCCGTAAAGGTGTGTTTTTCGGCATCGGCAATCTCTCGGTAGATTTCTGGAAATTCGTGTTGAAGAAAGGTAAAGTTGCTTTTCATTTTCCTAGGTTGATGCCACTAAAATACTACATTATTTTGATTTCTTCCGAAAAGTTATTATTTCTCTAGGGTTGTGTGGAACCGCCTGTTTCTTTTCTTAGGAAGAATTATTCTTTATCGCTGTTTAAACCCAGTACCAATCTGTGAAGTAATGCTCCTTGAATGGTGCGTTTGTATTTTTGGTCTTGATGTGTTGGTTTGTCTGGAATAGTCATTTCTATCCAACCTAAGTTTATTAATGGGTCTAAATACCTTTCTCGGTTACGAGAGTGGTTAGAAAGGCCTAAGTTTTCTAAAATTTCGACTCTCTTTTTTGGTTCTTCTAAAATATTCAGAATAGTCAGTGCTTTATCATTAAGATCATTTTCTATAATTTGAACAGCTTGGTTACTAGCTTGGTCACTAAGTTTTGCTAAGAGGTTCTCTAAAATCTCTTTTTCCTTGCTATCACTGGTTTTAGCTTGGTCACTAGCTTGGTCACTAAGTGTGTTTAAAAAGTGACTAAGCTCCTCCAAGTTATTGAAAGAAATATTCTCAATGGCTGTAATTATTTGTTCTTTTGCCAGTAAAACCGAAAGGAAATACGTGCTTTGTTCGTCTGTTTCAAAAACAGGTTCGGGCGAATTATTTTCCTTCATGGCATTTCTGATGGTAGGGAAACCAGTACCGCGTCCTTCTGTCAAGTGTAACTCTTTGAGTAAATCACCAATACGGCGGTTGCGATAATCCCGTGCCACGATGCGTTTATTTTGTTTTAGTATCTGTGCATCTACTGGTGGAACCGGACCAGGGAAACTTAGGATTTCTATTCTGTCGGGCCATAATTGCACTTCAATAGGTTTGTCCATTTCATAGCTTTTATGACAAACCGCATTAGACAAAGCTTCTTCAATGGCTTCGTAAGGAAAATTAAAATGGCGGTTGGCTTCTGCTTTATGGGCTACTTTTTCGACAACTTCTTCAATAACATTGTTTTTGAAATAGTCCAATATGGCTCTTAGCTGATGGTGTAAAGGACCTTTGAAATACTTTTCGGAAAAATTTTTACCGGTTTTGTCTTTGTGAATTACCAATTCGATCCAGGAACGATCGAGGAATTTTTCGGGATTACGGGAAAAAAATAATAGCCCAACATTTAAGGGGCGTAATGCCTCTTTTGGACCATTTACAATTTTCATATTGAGACATAAATCCGCAAAAGGAATCTGCTTGCTTTCTTCGTATAAATCGCTTTTTACTTCTTGAAGAAAGGCCTGAATTAAACCTAAATCTAAATCATCAATGGTTGCTTTTCCGTTTATCCTGTCGTCAAAAGGAATGCGTGCCGTTAGTTCTTGTAATCGTCTTAAATTATCCTCTTTTGCAATGATGCTACGGGAACCAAAACGAATGTAGGGATAGCGTTGTGCTGCTTTTCCTTGTGTGATTGGGGCGGTATAAGGGCGGTTATCACCGGCAGGACACCATAATATTAAAATGTGCTGTCCTTGTAGTGTGTAAGGTTGTATTAAAGGAAAATAATTGGGAAGCAATTGATAGGCAAGGGTTAAAACTGCCCCTTGAATTCTATCTAAACTTTCGGGAGCTAGACCCGCAGGAGGCAGGATAGGTCTTCCATCCTTTTCTGCAATGCCTACAATGATGTAGCCACCACCCCAATTGTTGATGTCGTTGGCAAACGCACATAGGGTATGTACAATTTCTTCAGGGTTCCAGCCTTGTTTGAATTCAAGACGTTCCCATTCTATAGCTTGTCCGTTGACTAAATCGTTTATGTTTATTGGTAATGCCATTTTATTATAATGTGTAAAATAAGAAGCTATAATCCAAAAATAATACAATATATTACTCTTCAATAGATTAAAAGCTAATCGTGTTTATTTTTTCTTTCCTTTATGATTTACTCTGAAATCATTTTCAAGTACCGTAACTGATGATATATAATTTTTATCTTCCAATATTTTTAATAATTGCCTATTTTCTTCACTTTTTGGAATTTTTGCTTTTGAACTAGTATCTGTTATCTGGGAATAAATACCGCCTAGAATTTTCAAAAAAGGTTCAATATATAAAAGATCATATTTGCTTGAATTTTTAATAAATAGTTTAATTCTATCTATTATGGGTACACTAATGTTTATAAGGATAGCATTTAGGGCGGCATCACTTACAACAAAAGAATTATCAGCAAGTAAAATTGAGCTTAATAGTTTTAAATTGTTATTTGTGATAATTGTTTCTTCGTCACAATAATTTAGAATTTGCAATTTTTCAGAATTATTCAACATCGTAGATTTTAGGACTAATTCCAAATCATCGCTATCAAATGTAATTTGGTCTAGGATTTTAAAATATTCGTTTTTCCGTTTTTCGAGTAGTGATATATTCAAGCCATTCAAATTTTCCTTTAAGGAAACAAAGCTTTTTGATATTGGATTTATACAATTATTGTTTATCAATGATTTAACCTTGTTTATAGATAAATTCTGAAAATTCAAATCGCTATACCACCATGAATTTGATTTAGTAATTAAATCATATGATTGATCGCTTATTTCATTTGATTGAATTAGTTTTTTCCAAAAACCTTTATACGCATCTGTTTCTTTAGGGATTTTTCCTTTTAATAATTCCTCAGCATTTTCAATAATATTAATAAAATTGATAGTGGATACTGAAATTTCGTTTTCAATTACTTCATCTTCATCATTTTTCTCTTTATCAGTATTTTGACTATTAAAAACATGTAGCAAATTTTCCCAAGAAGGCCCCAATTTATTTTTCTCAAGTAAAACAGGGTACAATGCTGAATAATTAACTTTTGAAATTTTTACAATTTTGGTTTCTACTTGTGAAATGATTAATGCCTTATTATCTATTTTTAAAACTTTATTGTTTAATAATTCAACAAGAAATTCTTCTTTCTCATTAATATTACTGGAAATTTTTAGATAAATATCTTCAATGTATTTATTGATGTTTTTCTCAATATATTCAATTAATTGTTCTGCTTTCGAGTTCTTTACTGAAGAGAAGTTAGAATTGTCAAATGCTACCTGATTGAATTCTCCAAACTTTTTAATTATCGAAATAACCATTTCGATATTAAGCTCATAGTAATTTTTCTCATATATGAAATTCAGCATTTCATCTGGAGAATTTTCAAAATCAATTTCATTAAAATTTATTCCTAATTCTACGATAACTTTTTTAAGTCTAGTATAGTTGTCTGTGATATTAAAGAATAGTGGGTCAGATACAATTGCCCTTTTGAATGAGGATTGTTTAGCAATATCTAGTATAGCATTTATGTCCCCAAATTCGATGATACTTATAAAAATATCTTGTTTTAAATTTTCCGAAAAATCAGGATTAGATTCAATGAATCCCCATATGCTACTCCATTTATTACAAAGTAATTTTATAAAGTCTTCCTGCTTTTGAGAAATTTCAAAATATCCTTTAATAAATTCAACAGACTCTTTTGATTCATCCTTAAGTTTGTTAAAAATAGCTTCAATCTGTATGTTATAATTACTGGAATGTATAAGTAAATAATCTAAGAGATCATAATTCAGTATATATTCTGTTTGAAAATCGAAAGGGTTTATCTTAGGAATTAATTTTTCAATTTTTGAAAGCTTGTAGTCAAAAGGTTGTCTGTTGCCATTCTTAATATTGATATGGAATTGATAATCTGAACGAGTAATACTTTCTTCGTGAAATAAGGAAATATAATCTGTATAATCTTCCGCGATATAACCATTTCTCAATAAAATCAGTATAAGATTCCTATTAAGGTTTTCACCGATCTCAATTTCAGATGATTGGTTAGATATCAGTAATTCCGATATTTTGAAGTTTCTTACTGTTTGCTTTTGTTTTTCTAATTCCTGTATTTTGTTTTTTAAAGCATTGATTTTACCATTTTTAATTTCAATAATCTCCTTTTCTCTATCAAGATATGATCTTGAAGGATTCACTAATTTTTCTATTTCTGTAAATTCAAAATTAGGCTGTTTTACTTGTATACTATCTTTTCTATAATAAGCATCATATATCATCTGATTATATGAGAAATTATTAGCTTTTAGGTATTCAAAATTTTGGTTTTCAACAATTTCTTCTATTGAGATATTCGTTTGATTTACAAGGAAGGATTGAAATCCAGGTAATTTTTCAATAATTCGGGCAATATACAAAAGGCGAAGGTCTTTAGTATTATCTAAATAAACATTTTCAAATGCAAAAATCTGTCCTTTATATGCTTCAGTTTTGCTTTCGATTTCACTAATTATTTTTTTTATGTAGTTAGTTTTAGAAGAAAATATATTATAAAGATCTCCTTCGTTACAACTCAATTTCATGAAATCGTTTGGATAAATATTCTTATAAGTAAGAATGGCGAACAATTTATCATGGATTAAATTTTCATTAAGTTTTTCTTTATACAAATAGAATTCATTTGATATGTTGTGAAGTAATCGCATGTCATCAATAAAGAATGAAATATCTTCAATTAAATTATCGCTCAGTTTGTATTGAAGCTGGTTTCTTTTCTTGAATAATATCTCACTTGAATTTGAAGAATTGATTACCGGAATAACAGGGATAATAAAATCGAAAAATTTGGTACGTTCTTTATCTGTAAACATATCATCTCTTACTGCATAAACAAAGGTGATTTCTTTTTTTCTGGTTTTTTCTGAATTGTTTAGCAGTAGGTTGACCTCTCTTAATTTAGTAAATATTTCAGTTTCCTGAAACCTGTCTAAATCTTCAATTATAACAACATTGTAGGGACAAACAGAGAAAAAATAAAGTATCTCATCGATGTGATGATTAAGAATAGACTTATTCAAATTTTCTCCGACACCAATTTCTGCATTTTGGATTTTAAGTTTATTGACAGTAATAGCACTTAAAATTCTAACTGATTTTAGAATAATAAAGAAGATGCCCGATGCAATTATTAATATTTCACCGTAATGAATAATATTGCATATAGTGCTGTTGATTGCAATATCTTTAAAAATACTTTGGATGAAATAAGGGTTGAAATAATTATATATTGCTACTAAAAAGAATAGATAGCCTAAAGAATAAAAAAACAGTTTTTTAGTACTATAACTCTTTATTTTTTTAAACCTTGAATCAGGGATGTTTTTATCTTCTTCATGATAAAAAATTTGTTCAAGTATGCTTATTTCAATCAGCCTTAACAATTCTGTTTTATCTACTTCGATTTTTTTACCATTTTCATCGAATTGAGGTTTTTCTTCTTTGAATGTTGCTAAAGAAATATCCAGGAATTTTAAATCATTTCCTTTATAATTTTTTTGAAATGTTTTCAGAATACTACTTTTACCAGATCCATAAGGTCCTGACAGAGCAATATTTTTGATATCTTCCTTTTTTCTGTTTTTCAAAGCCCATAACAATGCTTTTGAATAATGTCCGTCTTCATCTCCATTATCAATTGGAGATAATGAAGAATATGTCATATCATCTAATTCTGTAAAAGAATATTTGTGATGCAAAGCTTCTAACCGGACTATTATTTTTTTTAGAAAAATGAGAAGTTTTTCTTTCATGAAATATTTTTGATTAATGTTAACATAAAAATGATAATTGTCTAATTTTTGAAATTTATAATAGATTGCTATTTAATTTAACTCCCCCTTAAACGCCCGTTGCAACAAAGACTGAAACAAATCCTCGCTTTTCGCCAAGGCTTGTTGGGCTTGTTGTTTTTGGGTTTCTATCATTTGTACTTGTTTGGCAAATTGGGTTTGGAGAGAAAGAGGAGGATTAATTAATTCATAGTTTTTTAATAATCCTAAATTCAGATTTGGTTGATTTCCACCTCTACCTAAACTTCTTAAATCATGATATAACATAGACAAATTATAATAAAGAAATTGAAAATCCATTTTATTACTTGGTCTCAAAACACAACACGCTTGATTTGTTGCAGCTTCAATTCCTAAAATTCCAATCTGTCCTCTAGTTTTTCCTTGCCCATACATTGCAATTACAATCGATCCTTTTGGAAATAGTCTACAACTTGAATTCTTCAATGCTTCTTCTGAAATTTTTTCTAAAGTGTCATTAATTATCTTCCCATCAACTTCCGTTGTTTTTACCCAAGGAATATTACCTATGAAATTATTTTCATTCGTTCTGCTAGGAGTGCTACCAGAAGCCATATCTGAAATTTCTCCTAATTCCATTTTTTTCCATTCCTTTTCATTCCTAACAGGATCCCCAAACATCTCCAAAAACAAACTTTGTGTCAAGGAATCATATTTTTGAATAAGTTGCTTGTGGTATTGGCGCAATTGGTCTGCGGTGTCGAGGATTTCGGCTATTTTTTGTTGAGTGGGTAGTACGGGAAATTTAAAATCAATATTCTGTAAAGTTTTATTGTTTAGAATTGGAACTAGAGCACTATTAGCAGTATTTTCTAGAACTTTCTTATTGGCTAGAAACCAATAATACAAATAATTTACATCTGTACTTTTTTTTGGTTTTATTCCCGTTATCTGTTGATTAGAAGAACAATCTTCTTGGGTAATTCCAATTTTGCCAATATCTCCGATACAAGTTATTAGTAAAGTATCTTTTGGAAAAGTAATTGCTTTTTTATCATCTAAAGCAATTTGGGTTAAAGTTCTTTTTGATTTACGCAATATTTTTCCATTGTTAAAATCGCCTGGAGTGTACCAATTAATTTGTCCCTCAAAATATTGAGTTTGATTTGTCGGAGGTGTTTTTCCAGTTCTAATAAATTCTGCTATATCTTTTAACTTAACTTTCTGCATAACTTCAAAGTTATTGTCAATTCGTTCATTTACAATTAATTCCATATCTTTATGCTAATTACCCTTTCAAAAATTTTTTTAATGATTGTATTTCGAGCAGCTGCCTTCTAAGCAGGCGGTCGAAGGTTCGAATCCTTCTGCGACTACAATATAACTACTGTTAAGGTTATAGGTTGGAATCCAGTCAAGGTCAAGTTATAACTTTAGGGTTTCTGGTTCGAACCCTGTCGCGGTCACGAACCGTACTTTTTCAATGGGTGCAGGATTCATAACCCTGAAGTCATTACTGGATTCGAATCCCATCCTCTCTGCTATTTTATTTTCCGGGGGGCTAGAATCCCTCTATCTCCGCGTCACTATCCTAACATTTTTTCTAATTCATTCATGGTATTCAAACGTTTTTTGTCAATTGCTTTGATATCGGCAATCAAGGTTTGTGGTTTTTCATAGATTACTTCATCATAAACAATTTCCTTGTAACGGTTAATGCTCAAGTCGTAATCATTGGCTACAATATCGGCTTTTGGGATTAGGAAGGATTTTTGGGTTCTATCAGTCCCCACCCCATTCCTCCCCGAAGGGGAGGGAGCCGTGCCGATCGCTTTCCAATCCAACAAAATGTTAGGGATATCACATTTGCCTTTAAATTCTTCTAAAACGCTTTCAGGGTCAGTAAAACATTGTTCGAATACCTCTTCCGATAGTTGCGCATTGCGTTTGTCGTCCAGGCTAAAACCATCGGCTTGCATGTCATAGAACCAAACGTTATCTGTCCCACCTGAATTGGTTTTAGTAAAGAATAAAATAGCAGTACTCACTCCAGCATAGGGTTTAAAAACCCCGCTTGGCATCGAGATTACGGCTTGTAATTGTTGGTTTTCCACCAATTCTTTACGAATGCTTTTGTGTGCGCCACTGCTACCAAACAGTACACCATCAGGCACAATCACGGCAGCGCGTCCACCTAGTTTTAGCATTCTCAAAATCAAGGCTAAGAATAGTAATTCGGTTTTTTTAGTTTTGGTTACGTTCAGTAAACTGCTTTCTACCTCATCATAATCCAATGCCCCTTTAAACGGTGGATTGGCCAAGATTAAGGAGTACTGACTGCTGATGTCATTGCTTTCACTCAAAGCCGAATTTCCAATAAGTGTAGGGTTTTCCATGCCGTGCAATTGCAAGTTCATGGCTGAAATGCGCATCATCGATGGGTCAATTTCTATACCGTTGAACATGTTTCGGTTGTAATGTTCACGAAAATCCTGATCCATAAACCAGTCTTCGTGTTTCTCATGTACGTATTGGGATGCGGCCACTAGGAAACCTGCTGTCCCACATGACGGATCACAAATGGTATCGTCTTTTTTAGGTTGGGTCATTTCGACCATCATACGGATAATGTGGCGCGGGGTACGGAATTGTCCGTTGGTTCCTGCTTCGGCAATTTTGCCCAACATGTATTCGTATAAATCTCCTTTGGTGTCGCGGTTGTCTAATGGCAGTTTGTCAATTTGTTGTACTACACGATCCAACAATTTAGCCGTTGGGATCATAAAGGTTGCTCCTTTGATGTATTCAGTGAACGCACCACCATCTTTACCTAGAGTTTTCATAAAGTCAAACACAGTAACGTCATTCAAATGACGTTGCGGACGTGTGAATAATTCAAACATCACTTCCGGGTCTTTGTCTTTGAAACTGCTCCAGCGCAAGTCTTTTTGCTCTGGAGTATAAATAGGTTTGTCAGTAGTAACACCGAGCATATTGGCTCTTTTCTCAATCAAGATTTGTTTGTCGTCTAGTTGTTTCAAGAAAATAAGGTAGGTAAATTGTTCAATTACCGTTAAGGGGTTTGAAATTCCGCCTGTCCAGAAGTCATTCCAGATTTTATCTATTTGAGATTTTAAATCGCCTGTGATCATTATATTGGGTTGTTGTTATTCATTAATAAATTTGGAACCAGTCACTTGATTGTAGTATCAGATGACAAACCTAAGGTGTTAGAGTGCAGACAATGTGCATAGCTCGTTTTTTTTCTTCAAATATACTTTTTAAACTTCATAGCACGCTTTTAAAAAAGGGTTAGATTATGAATTTTTGCTAAGATATTTAAAATTCCATGCATAAAATTGAGGAAAGCCGTAACGTATTGAATTTTTTAGTTTAACAAATTGATATAAAAGAGATTTAATAGTAACTGTTTTTTGACGAGTAGTTTTACTGCAAGGATTGAATCAAATAATTTATATTAGATTATAAATATTCTCCTTCCGCAGCTGTATCTTTTTTAGGTTTGAGTCTTCCTGCTACTTTTTCAATACCAAATAAGCCCGGCTTGGATCCTGTAACAGTTGCTCAATTTCAGATTGCATTATTTCTTGAATATCTTGTTTTACTTGCAGATAATTTCGTTGTACTATTGTAGTATCAATCTTCCTGATTACATCAATATCTATATAATTATCCTGTTCTTTTTTTAAAGCATCATGATCGTTTACTATTTCGCAGTGAAACGTTTTCAATTCAATTTTGCAATCAGGATCATCGGCAACCATACCCACAAACTCACCAGAACTCAAGGACGATATCTTAGAAGGAGGAACGGCCGACTCTAATTGTTTGGAGCGGCTTATGGAGGTATCACCACTGTTTATAGATAGACTTTCTCTGTCCTGCATAATTTTACCAAACCGTTCTGAAAGTTGCTTGGCCGTATCTCCAGTCACCTGACCACTAACAATATTCCCCGTGATGTTTAGAATCACGTCAGCCTGTTCTCGGCCGTAATCTTTACGAAGCTGACTGAAGTCTTGAATTCCCAAACAAGTGGCTACTTTATTACTTCGGGCTGTAGCAATCAAACTATCCATATTATTGAGATAGATAGTTGGGAATTCATCGAAGATCAGACTGCTTTTTAGTTTGCCTTTTTGATTGACTAGTTTTATCAAACGAGAGACGTACAGAGATAAGACAGCGCCATAAATTTGAATTTTCTGCGGGTTATTTCCCATACACACAATCTTAGGTTCGGCTGGATTATTGATGTCTAATGTAAAGTCATTTCCAGATAATACATAGTACAATTGGGGAGAAGAGAGTCTGGCCATGGCAATCTTGGCCGAAGCAATTTGTCCCTCCAATTGTTCCATGGCATCATTTAGATAGGCATTGATAAACGGATTGATGAGTACTTCAATTTCTTTCTCCGTTCGTAATATCGTAAACAAACTATCATAGTCGAGTTGCATGAGTTCAATAACATGTGGCAGCGTACAGAATTCCCCTTCCTTGTACTTCCTTAGATACCATATAATTGCTGTCAGAAAATTGATAGGAGATTCGACAAAAAAGTCGCCCTGTCTTTTGATCCATTCTTTATTGAGTCCTAATAGAATCGTTCGTGCCGATTCTGCTGCATCCGTGATATCGGTCATAGCAGAAGGTTCAAGTGGGTTGCATCGGTGTGTGCGGCTTAAATCATCAAAATTGATCACATAAAACTGTGGTGGAATAGGATAGAGGTGCTTGTATTTCAACCAAGTATTATAGGTGATTTTAGAAAGGTCATCAAATTTAAAATCATAAATGAACATCGTAAACCCTTTGCGAATGTGCTGGGTGATAACATGCCGAATCACAAAATAAGATTTACCAGAGCCAGGTGTCCCCAAAACCATTAAGGCTCGAAAGGGATTGATAATATTAATCCAGCTGTTTCGAACTTTGTCTTTCAAATGATAACGTGCTGGAAGATTGATGGAGTATTCATTTTCCAAGAGTCTTTCTTCTTGGGGAAAAGTTTCATTTTCTTTATTGAAAATATCTTTGTTATTCAACTTGTTTTTTATAATCCGTGAGAGTAATGTACCTCCGGAAAGCATCAACAAAAATCCGATACAGCTAATACTGATATAAGCAATCGCTATTTCCGTAGTTTTTGCTTTTAGGTAAAGCGATAGATAACTTAAAAAGTAAATCAATACACCCGTAATGATGTAGGCAAAGGCCGTTTTGTGATTCAATTTTTCCTCTTTGCGTCCTTTGGCTCCAAGCAAGGAAATCAATAAAAAGAATAATGCAAAAACCTTGGATTTATGAAAATTACTGAACATTTCAGTACGGTGTATATTGCCCAAAATTGTATCGCTGAAGGTGCTAACAAAACCCCATTCTTTGAAAGTGGTATAGCAGTAATAATAAAAATGTAGAAGTAAAATTACGATACTGATCAGTCGAGTCATATCGAGTATTTTACGCAATGCCTGTTCGTTTTCTCCGGTTTGCATAGCCATAATAATTTCCTTTATTGGTTATCAGATTGTCCTTTTCGTTTCTTCTTTTTCTTCTTCGCTTTCAATTGATTTGGCAGATACGAGGAATCATGTTCCGACTGCGTAAATGTGTTTACCAATTTACCTATCTCCATAGTGGGTTTAGTTGTAGAATTCTTTAGTGATTCAGTAACGCTTGATGCAAGGAAAACTTCTTTTGAGTTTGCTTGTGCGGTAGTTCCATGCGATTTTTTAATTTTAGAAACGCTGGCTTTTTGCTGCGCTCCATTATTAAAACCACAGCGTTCTTGAATAGCTTTTGCACTATATTGTTTTCCTAAAGCACTACCATTAAATACACATTGCGTTTGGTGATCTACATACGTAATGCCATACAGTAAACCCTCTAAATTTTGTCGAAAAACCATAGTGATTCCAGACAGTGCTGCAATTTTTTTTAGATCCTGAATCGATATTTTTTGTGGATTGAGCAATGCCATATCAATTGTGTTTTTTATTCTGGACTTATGGGGTGTTCGTGCTTTTTCATTTACAATAAATCGTTCTTCTAAAAATTTAAGTGTTGGATGGCTATAAAAATCACTGGCTTTTATTGGAACGCCAACCTTTTCACCACTTTCATTTAATATCCGATAAACCAATCCTCTATTTTGAAATATCCTTGAATTTTCAGTACCTCGATCTGCTACGACATTGTACTGTTGGAGTACCGCATTTAATTCGGGCAAGCTCGTGTATTTATAATTTTTGAGTACTTTATCCAGTACGTTGGTTATTGCTCGTTTTGTTTCTGTGCGTCCGTATTCTACCTTGCTGGCATTAACTGGTTTTGCGACTAATTCTTTTTCTCTTTTATGTTTTTCAGCCGGAACTAATCCATACGATATTTCAATTTCTTTTCTTGCTTTTTCAGATTGGTTTCGACCAATATTCTGCATATCAATCCTGCTGCCATCAGCTCTGACTTTTATAGAAATAATATGAATATGTGGATGTCCTGCATCATGGTGCTGATAGACTAAAAACGGTTGTTCCTTAAAACCAATTTTATCCATATAGTTGTCTGCTATTTCCATCAGTTTCTCTTTTGAAATTTCTTTTTCGGTCACATCAAAATTGAGCGAAATATGAACACTGTTTCGTTTTACATTTTCATTTAAATTAGCCTGTTTCAAAAAGCGGTTTAGTTTCATGGTAAAGCTCATTTTTTCGATATCGACAGGGTAATTTCCAGCCCCAATAAATTCTGCAACCCCTTGCTGAACTTTGTTTTCATTGTAGTTTAAAATTCGATGGATGGAATGTCCCGTTTTGATTATTGCAACCATGATTCTGCCATTTTCTGAATCTGCATCTTTATTTCATCCACCTTATTGAAAAGTGTTTTTTTCTCTAGTTCATAACTGATGAGCCAGTGCTTAAAATCGGAAATTTGATTCAGAGTATGTAACTTTTTTACAGCCTGATTAAAGTTGTTTCCAATAGCGTTCAATTCTCCTCTTAGACGCATCATTTCTGCCATAAAATCGTCTAGGGATTGGTTACGGTAATTAGTAGTAATAGGCTTGTTGAATAGGTGTTTGCGAATGTACTCACTCAGCTTCCTGCAGGTACTGGTTTTCCATTTGCGTTCAATTTTCGCATACTCTTCTGACGTAAATCGTAAACCGACAATACGTGTTCTTTTTGAATTTTCTCTTTCCATCATCTCTCATTTTATTCATTACTGAACTCTTTTTGTCCTTTCAGTCTCACTGCCCACGAGTTCCGAGTGAATGGGCAGCAAGATTTGGTTGTTTAACAACCGGACATCTTGCCGATTGCAGGAACGTGGCAATCTTTTAGCTAATTATAATGGCATTGATTATTGAAGTCGTTTTTTTTGGTGGTATGTAGAATAGTTATGATTTACAGTGAAGATTGGAGTAGGAACTAGCTATTTTTTTGCCGTAAATTAATTTTCTTTGATTTTCCAAAATTCATTGCCCAGTCGTTGAGGTCATTATAGTTTTGATAGAGGTTGCTTTCATCTTTGTATTTTGTACTCAGAGAAAGTGCACGCTTCGTATAGCTTTGTCCCGTTTCATCCCGGTCAAGATAAAGCCGAATGGATTCATGATTTTCCATAAAAGGACGTGCTCTTTCGAAAAAAGAAACAGAGTTTAAAATGACAAAATCCTGACTGTTTTCAGGAAGGTTTTTGGTCATCGCTTTAAAGGATAAATAGTCAAAAAAGCCTTCAAAAACAACTACCTCATTACTGCCATTTTCACAGGTGGATATTCCCTTAGGAGAAGCTGTTGTTTTGAAATAAGGATTGCGAATTTCATAGCCTCCCAAATCATTTTTAAAACCAATTCCGTAGTAAGTATTATCATTTAAATTGTAGTGAACTTCCTTGCAAAACTGTTGTGCAATTGCAACTGGAATAGTACACTGTTCGAGATAGCGTAAAAGCGGATAAGAAGTAAGCGTAGTCACTTCTATAATTTTAATTTTAGGTTCTTGCTGAACACTATTTTCTATTGGATAAACTATTGGCTGTTGAAGAGAAAGATTCCCACTTAAGTTGTTTAGTAATTCAGGAATGCTACACTTGTAAAATTCGATACCAAAATCAACCAAGTTTCCGCCTTTACCAAGGCCGTGGTCATACCAACGATTTAATCTGCGATTGATTTTAAAGGAAGTTTCTTTTTCATCTCTCAATGGAGACAGGTACCAGTAGTCATCGCGCCTGATTTTTTCAGGTTCAAAACCCAACGACTTTAAGTAATTAACTAAATCTATTTCTTTGGCTTGCTTTATCGAAAAGCTATTGTTGCTGAAATTCATAACATACATTTTATCAGGTTCATAATTCAGATTCCGCTTACTAAAGTAAAAAAGCTAAATCCTTTGTCCAATCCTCATCATATTTTGACTAGGATAAATTGAAGTAAGCTTCTTATTTTTGGAGTACTGAATTATTAATTTAAAACGAGATGATTATGCTAACAACAAATGATGTAGCCCAGGTTTTTGATACGATCCTTAGTATCCCTGGTATGAATGAGCTGGTGAAGATTGATTTGAAAATCTCCCGTAAAAATGTATTGTTATTAAACCATGTAATCGAACGTGGATTATTGGCAAAAGTGGATGATAAAGCATCAAACTTATTGACAAGTGTTCCAGAAGAAAATTTGGAAGAGTTGAGGTCGATAGGAGGGGAGTGTCTCTTAAAAGCCGGACTGATAGAACTAAGTGAAAAATTAAATGCGTTGAGTGGAACCACGAAGTAGGATGTATTATTAATTAGAAACATTAGAATGCCAAATAAGCTGATCTTGTTTATTTGGCATTTCTTGTTTTTAATCATCTTCGGTTCTAGTAATAGTTATTTCTATCCTTTATTCGAAAAACGGCTTGATTTTTAAATATTTTGGCTTGATTTTCAAACCATGTTTCCAAAAAAACAGATGTAATTTTGGTAAGTCTTTAAGAATGATTGTTTTAAATAGTCGGAGAGACTTTGAATCTTTTAAATCCTTATCCAGAGAAACTTCAAAGTTGTGACCATTTAGAATTCATTCGGTTTAATCCAAAAAAAAGAATGGATATGAAAGTAAGTGCATCAATAAAGAAAGGAATCTTAGAGATAATTTGTCTGTTGTACATACTGCTTTTTGTTTATGCTGCAGTAAGTAAATTACTAGATTTTGAGAACTTTCAAGTGCAACTGGGACAGTCACCATTACTAAGTGCTTTTGCAGGATCGGTTTCTTGGGGCGTACCACTTGTGGAACTAATCATAGCCTTATTGTTGCTTATTCCTAGATTTCGTTTTATAGGATTGTTAGCTGCCTTTAGTCTGATGATTATGTTTACTACATACATTATCATTATCTTGAATTATAGTTCTTCTATTCCTTGCTCTTGTGGAGGAATACTTGAAAATTTAGATTGGACTGAGCATTTGGTGTTTAATATTTTATTCGTGCTACTGGCATTTACGGGTATAATGCTGTTACTATTTAATCCGAAAAATGTTGCTTCTAAGAATCATTATAATAGAACTTTTGGAATGGTCTCTATCGCCTTATTGAGCAGTATTGCTGTTGTCGTAATAATTTTTTTATTATCGGAAGATATTACTCATCATCGCAACAACTTTATTCGTCGTTTTCCGCATCATCCAATTACAAAAATTAATGAATTAGATTTAAAACATCCGTCCTTCTATATTGCCGGAATCGAGAAGAACAAAGTTTATCTAGGCAATTATGAGGCACCTCTTCATGTCATAGTACTCGACATTGGGTTACAAACGCAAAAAAGTTATGTTATAAGACTTTCCAAATCTAACCTTCCTTTTCGATCTGTTGAGGTACGGGTTCAGCCACCATACTTTTACCTAATGGACGGAACGATCCCTTGCATATTCAGAGGAAATATTACTGATTGGAAAGCCAATTTATCGATGTATGGTAAAGTCTATTTTACTAAAGCAGAACCATTTGATTCAAAGACCTTCGTTATACGTGCTATAAGCAGTAAAAATCATGAAAATGTTTTAGGAACTATAACAATTACGGATACGATTAAAGTAAGATTAGCATCGCAGCTATTGGAAAAGCAAATTGATGGTATTTTTGATACCGATGGTAATTTAATTTATAATGAGCAATTAAAAAAGGTTCTGTATACTTACTATTATCGTAATGAGTATCTCGTATGTGATGATAGCTTAAATTTAGTACTTCGAGGTCATACCATTGATACAATTAGTCGAGCGCAAATTAAAGTAACTACTATTGATTCAAAAAATCAAATTAAGCTAAGTGCTCCACCTATCATAGTAAATAAAAGAACAGCAACTTTTGGTAATTATCTTTTTGTTCATGCCGGTCTAATGGGGCGTTATGAAACGGAAGAGATGTGGGATAAATCATCTATTATTGATGTCTATGATTTTATGAAAAATACCTATTTATTTAGTTTTTATGTTCCTAATCTTTTAAATCAAAAAATGACTGATTTTAGGATAGTTGAGGATGTTTTTGTAGCCCTATACGATCATTCTATCGTTACATATAAGATACGGACTAATGCTTATGAACCAAGGGGATTTAAGATTTTACATACACCTTGATCTTTATTAAAAAGGAATTAAAATATACTGCGCAGTATCAGGATCTCGATCGAAAACCTGTAAAAAAGAGTAGATCATTAACTTTTAATTTTAGTATTATGAAAACAAATTTTTCAAAAATGGGATTTCCCATTGCAGTAGTTGTTTTTGCGATTGCGGGAGCTTTCGCTAACAATGTTTCAAGTTCTAATTTGAGTAGCACAATTGATGTTAATGGACATCTCCCTGCTTCCTGTGAACAAACAAACGTAAAGTGTTCCACAGTTCCTAATGCGCAAATGTGTACCTCTAGTGGTCAGCAGCTTTATCGTCTGAATGCTGCTGGAACTGATTGTCCGGATGCGCTATTTAAAAAAATTTAGTAACCGTTCTTAAGCCAGTATTTATTGGTAATACAATGCTGGATTTTTTTAAAATCCAGCATTGTTGTTTTTAATTACTACTCAAATTATCTCTAAAGGGTTTCTCCTTAAGATAATGATCGAACCATTCTTTGGTACGCTGTGTCAAGTCATTTTTTGTCTCCCGTTTTAAAAAGGAGTGGTTTTCTCCTGGGTATACTAAAAATTGGTTTGGCTTTTGCAGCCTACGCAAGGCTAAATGCAGTTCGAGTCCTTGCGTCCAACTTACCATTGTATCCTCCAGGCCAGACCATATTAATAAAGGGGTGTTAATTTTTACAGCTTGTGCTACAGTTGAGTTCTCAATGTATCCCTGATAATCTTCAAAAAGGGATACTCCCATGCGTTGTTGCTGCGATTCGTATCTCCACATCCTTGGAAGTCCCCAGTTATCATCCAGACTAAGGTATTGGCTTACAAAGTCGGTAAGTGGGCAACCTGCTACCGCTGCCGCAAAAATATTGGTTTGCGACACAATATAGCCTGTTTCATAACCACCAAAAGAAGCCCCCGTCAATCCGATGTGTTGCTCTTCTACGATTCCTTTTGCTGTCACTACTTTTACTGCTGCTATCACACAATCTGTAGCCGATTTACCGGGTTCACCTACTTCATACGCTATATCAGGATATAAGACGAGATAACCATCCAAAGTGTAATTCGTCCGAGGAAAAGCATCCATTGCATTTTCTGCTGGATTGAAATAATGATGTAGTATGTGTGATTGCTTTTCGTAAATATGTACAATCATGGGATACTTTTTTCCTTTTTGAAAATTGGACGGATAGTACAATACTCCCTGCAGTGGAGTCCCTCTGGAATCGGTATACGAAATCAGTTCGTTATGCCCCCAATCAAAATGGTTCTGTTGTAGGTTGGTTTGTATCAAAATTTTTGGCTGTTTCTCCTTCTCAGTCTTAAACATCAATCTTGGGGATAGTTTAAAAGACTGTTCTCTGAATATATAGCTAGAGGATTGTTCCGCCTTTATCAAGTGATCTATCATTCGATCCTGATACACCATTTTTTTTATGTTTCTTTCTGGATGCCAATAATAATAGCCTGAAGATTTGTCATCGCCAAATGCTTCGATCAATACTCCTTTAGAGAGATCAAATTTATTACCTGGCAATTCTGCATTTCCAAACAGTTGTGAATCCGTATAGCTGTCCTCAGCAATCCGGTATCGAATGTGTTTTTCACGACCGTGTGTTATTCTTTTTTGTGATTTTCCATCGGCAGACAATAACCAAATATCATATTGATCATAAACAATCAGGTATTTTTCATCCACTGACCATCCCGGACTTCCGTAAGGCGGGGCAGTGCCTCCACAATCATAATCCACCTCATCTATGGGGATTCCCAAAGGCAATGTCAGGTTGATATGGCTATCCTCCTTACTATTGTAAACCCACCAATGCTTTTCTTTAAAATAGTTGATGAAATTTCCGGAACCAGATCCCTTGATAAAATCATATTTTCGAATCTGTTTATCCAGTATTTTTTTGCTTTCCCCAGTACGCACATCTGTTAGTACGTAATCAACAGGGCTGGCAAATTCATACTGTGGTTCATATTGCAGCGGATTATGGTTTAAAGCATAATTTCCATATGCTAATAGTTGCGTTTTTAGAAATTCATCTGTTCCTATCTTAAACAACTTGTTTTCCTCAGGCCACCACACTACCATTTTGGAATTGTAATGCCAGCTTTCTGAATTCTTTTGGCTAGGGTAGGTCCATGGTGTTGCACCGTCCCATACCTGTACGATTTGCTTCTCCTTGGTCTGTAATTTCGGAGTGGTTGTATAAAAGAAAACCTTTTTGTCGTCCGTTGCCATTTCAATGGACTTTCTGGCCGATGGCGTTACAATTCGCAGCCCCTTAAGGATATCTTCAGAAAGCAAGGGATCCAGAATATGTAATTGGGGAGTGGTATCTATATGATTCACAAAATACAGTTTGTGATTGGTTCCTTGGTACTCATCCTGCGGGAGTTCCTGTAAAAAAGCCAGTGCATCGGCGTCTTTATTCCAAATCAAGTTTTTAAAGCGTTTTGCGGAACTCTGAATTATTTCCGAACTGCGGAAGGCTTGGTCAAGCCAAATTAGTTTTACGGCATTTTCCTGTTTTGTAATGTATGCCGCGATTTTACCACTGGCATTAAAACTATATTCCGCAATGTCTTTTGCACTGTATTTTTGTCCGGTTGCCAAATTCAAAATACAGAGTTCCTGTTCCAGTCCTGATTTTTTAAGAAAAGCCACATATGCACCATTTCCCAGAAATTCATAGGAAACCACATTCGCCGTCCATTGACATTTCCCGGTTTTTAAACTCAATATACCAAGTCCTTTTTCTGGTACTATTGCGGCCCACCATTTTCCATCTCGACTGAAATTTTCATCTGTTGCTGAAGGAAAAATGTGTTTTTTACTGCCAGTTGTTTGCTGTACAAAAACAGTATCCTTGCCTGAATCATAGGCCAGCTTATAGCTTACCCACTTACCATCAGCAGCTAATTTCTCGGAGTTAAGCGTACTCCATTGGCTGTAATCAGCAGGAGAAACGTTTCTTTTTACTGATATCTGTCCCCAAATAGTTACGGATCCCAATAAAAAAAGAAGTAAGATTGTATGTTTTTTTATTAATAAGATAGTGTCTTTCATAATTTAGTATCCTTGATTTTGAGGTAATAAATGGCTATTTGCTAGCAGTTCAGACGCAGGAAGTGGAAGTAAATTATCTCTATCTTTCCATGCTGGTTTAATTACACTCAAAACAGTACCTGTTTTTCCAGTACGTTTTAAGTCAAACCAACGGTGCCCAAATTCAGTAAACAATTCCACTCTTCGTTCTTGTAAGACAGCTTGTGATAGTTCCTCTGAAGTATTAGCAGTCGTATTTGCTAAAGTGGCTCTTTGTCTTATCTTATTGATATCATTTTTTGCTTCAGCTAGTTTTCCTAGATGTATTCTAGCTTCGGCTCGAATTAAGTATTGCTCCTCTAATCTAAAAATGATGGAGTACTCCTGAGATGTTCCTGAATTCGTATCAAGCTTGTATTTAAAAGGGAAATAATACGTGTCCGTTCCATCATTCACACTACCCAACCAATGGTTTTTTCTTTGATCTCCAGCTTCAAAGGCATTGAATAATTCTGGACTTATAGCTTCAATATTTGGCGGCGCACTAGTAAAAATAAAAGTTCGGCCTTCCATTGTATTTAAGCCCGCTACACCAGGGTGCAATTGCCAAATCGTGGAAGGACTGTCTTTCAAGAAAACTAAATCCAAATTATCCTGCCACTGATAAAAAGCTGTTTTATTAATAATTGCATTCGATTCATTCTCTGCCAACTGCCAGTTTTCCGTATATAAAAATACTCTAGCCAGTAAGGCAGAAACGGTGTATTTATTGGGGCGGATTCGTTGAGCGGAAGTATACGTTTCGGGTAATAGCTCTTTTGCTTCTAGTAAGTCTGCTATAATTTGGTTGTAGACGTCTGCTTGGGTCTGCTTTGAAATCATAGTGTTTGTTTTATAATCGGTGCTAGTGATATAGGGAATATCTCCAAACAAGTTCACCAAATTAAAGTGTATAAAAGCACGGATAAACAGCGCTTCTCCCTTCAAGCGGTTTCGATTATCTCCTGTAATCGCTGTTGAATTATTTACACCTTCTACGATAGCGTTTGCAGCGTAAATTTGATTGTAGCTAGAATTCCATAAAACGGAAACCCCACTATTGGAAGGTAGTAGTGTATGATTATAAAAGTTTTGCAAGGGAGAGTCACTAACTCCATAGTAGGTTAATTCATCTGCGTAATTTCCTAACAGACTGGAAAGTCCATCAGAATTTCCCGTTATCATGCTGTAATCTCGCATTTGAGCATAGCAGTCGGAAAGAGCTGCTGTCGCTGTTTTTACATCTTGAAAAACGGCAGTTTTGATTAGTTGCGTCTTCGGGAGATCCGTTTCAGTAAAACTATCGCAACTAAAAAGCCAAAGGCATGTAATAACTATTAAAGCAGCTATTAATGCAACTTGTATTTGTCTGTAATATTTCATCTTGTTAATTTTTATGTTATAAACCCAGTTGTACACCCAATGAGATCTGACGCAATGGTGCTATAAAAAAGGAAGATTGATTTTCAGGATCTGCTCCTTTGTAGTTCGTAAAAGTCAGTAGATTTTGTGCCTGTAAATAGACTCTAGCAGTATTAATAGCCGATCCTTTGGTAGGAACTGTGTACGATAGACTAACACTTTTTAAACGGATGTAAGAGGCATCACTGATTGTTGCACTACTATTGCTATAAGAAGACCAAGCATCGAGCGCTTCTCCGTTTTCGCCAGTAGTATACAATTGCGTTTGAGAGTTTGATCCATCCACTGGCCAATGGTTTCCTATAGCTATAGGTTGATTGACCATATCTCCAGCCCAAGAAGTGTTGTACAAATAATTTCTTGCTTTTTGTTTTACAAATTGGAATAAGAAATCCATGGACCAATTTTTATAGCTTAATTGATTAGCAAAACCTCCAAACCAGTTGGGAGCAGTGTCTTCAATCCATTGCTGATCGTTGGGGCTACTAATTTGTCCATCACTATCATAATCTTCGAAAGAATATAGTCCGGTTTGTGGATTGATTCCTGTATAGTGATATACTTTTTGAATACTAATAGATTGACCAATGAGGTATCTATTAGCATAGGGGGAGCTTTCTAGATTAGGAAATTCTAACAACTTGTTTTTGGGAAGACTCAGATTGAAATTCGAAGTCCAATTAAAATTTTTAGATCGAAATGGTTCGACTCGTAATTCCAGTTCTAATCCCGAATTTTGAACTGTTGCATTTAGATTGGCTTGTAAAGAAGAAAACCCTGTAGTTCCCGCTAATGGGATTCCTACTAATTGGTTAGAAGATCGGTTGCGGTAATACGCTGTACTTAAAAAAACACGATCATTGACAAATCCTAATTCTATAGCAATTTCTAATTTTTTATTCGTTTCCCAAGCAAAATTAGGATTGAATAGTCTTGAAGGTTGGAGACCGATGACACCATTGTAATTGTTTCCTGTAACATCATAGGTATCTAAGAACTGGTAATCGCCAATTTGATCGTTTCCAGAGGTTCCATAGCTCGCTCTAAGTTTTCCAAAGCTAAGAAAGGTACCTGTATCAAGGAAGGATTCTTTTGAGAATACCCAAGCGGCACCAACAGCGGCAAAATTAGCAAAGCGATTACCAGGTCCAAATCGGCTGGAACCATCGCGTCTGCCCGTTGCATTTAAAATGTATTTACTTTTATAATTGAAATTAATTCGTCCAAAAAAAGCTTGGTACTTGTATTCAGAAAAGGAGTTATTTGAAATGTTTAAGCGCGATGCAGCGGCAAGATTGTAAATCAAACCGTTACTTGGAAACCCCGAGCCTGTTTGTGCTAACTGACTGGATTTTTGATCCTGAAAAGTAGCTCCTGCAAGGATATTAATCTCGCTTTTACCTATTTTTTTTAGCCAATTTAGTTGTGGTTCCATTGTCCATGAATGGCTTGATGCATTGTTGAGGTAGAGAGTAGAGCGTTCACTACCAATTCCAAACGCAGGATTATACATTGTAGATGGATTGATGCGACTTTCCTCTACGCGGTTATCCGTGTAACTCAGGCTCGTTTTTAATTCTAAACCCTCTAAAATTTCATAGGATAGCAATGTATTGGCAATTAGCGCAGCGGTAGTAGCAGTATATCTTCCGTCTAAGGTAGCTAGAGGGTTGGTCCAGGAATTGTTTTCCCAGTTGAGATTTCCGTTTGCATCATACAAAGCGGGTGCATTAGGAGCCAGAACAGCTGCCTTGTAGGTAAAGTCAGATGGGGGAAGTATGTTTTTATCAGCAGTATAATTTGCTGAAAAGTTTATTTTGAAACGACCGTCTTCAGTACTGTGAGTCAGACTGGTATGTACCGCCCCTTTACCGTACTTGGCATCTCCTGGAAAAACGGTGGTTTCCTTGTGCATAGTACCGCTTATTAAGTATTGGGTTCCAGAACTGCCACCAGATAAGGTAGCTTGTAGATTATTGGTTGTTGCAGTCCCCCCAATTAGTTCTTTTTGCCAATTGGTATACCTTGTTTGATCCCATTTTCCATTGACATCATAGGCATAACTAGGATAAGTTGTGATCCCATCATTTGAGAAAGCTTCACGGCGCATAGACAAGTATTGATCCGTATGCATTAAGTCTAGGGTACGGGTTAGTGTTCCAAAGCTGCTGTAAGCATTTAAGTTGAACTTTGTTTTTCCTGCTTTGCCTTTTTTGGTAGTGATCAGGACCACACCATTAGCCCCACGAGACCCATAGATTGCCGTAGCATCTGCATCTTTGAGTACTTCTATACTTTCTAAGTCAGTTGGATTAATGCCGTTTAATGGACTGGTAGTACCCGCAAGTATACCTGAAGAAGCGGAGCTGAAACCCAGCGATTGCGAGCTGTAAGGTACACCATCCACGACGTATAGGGGTGAATTTCCCTCGGTACGGATGCTATTAATTCCCCTAATTTGAATATCAAATCCCCCACCCGGCACACCTGTGGCTTGGGTAATATTCACGCCAGACATACGTCCTTGCATGGCTGCTAGCGGATTAGTCACGGGTTGTTTTTCAATATCCTTTGCCGTGATTTTTGCGATACTTCCCGTGCGTTCACTTTCTTTTACGGAATAGTAGCCTGCATTGATTTTGACCTCCTGTAGTGAAGTCGCATCTTGATGCATTTCAATATTAATTATAGTACGGCCAGCAACAGGAATAGTTAGGGTTTTGTAACCCATAAAACTAAAAATAAGTATATCGTTGGGAGATACCGTGATAGTAAATTCCCCATCAAAGTCAGAGATAGTAGTTTTTTGTTGCCCTTTTATAGTTATGGTCACACCAGCTAAAGGGAGTGTACCATCAGTGATGATCCCACTTATTTGGTTTTGTTGGGTGGAAGAGGGCAAGGACGGCAGTGCCGTTTTTGATAAAGCAGGGGTGTAGGAGATGAGGAACCCGAAAACAATCAGGCACCAAAAAGCCAATCTCCCCTTGTAAAATGAATTATTTTTCATAATATTGGGTTAGTTAATGGAAACGTTAGTTTTGTTAGCAATGGTCCTCTAGTCAACCGCCAAGAAGAGTTAGAGGGCCATTTTTTTTGCTTTAATAGCCTGTACTGCATTTTTACTAATTCAAAATAGAGAGCAAGACAGCACAGGCATTCAATAGAGATTCTTTTTTTAAATCATAGGCAAGCGAAAGTTTATACGGTTAAACAGTAATGATCAAGGCGAGACTGTTAAAAGGATGAGGCAGTGCTAAGAATGGAAGTTGAGTAGTGCCTAAATATTAGGCATAAAAAATGGCATGGAACTCAGCTTATTGCGTTAGAGGTACTGGTATACCTGGAAACAATAAGTGAGCCCACGCCATGGGACGTGAGCATCGTACTTATCATCTCGTTTCTATCAAAGTACCAGTTTTCCAACGCGAGATTCTAAGCGAATGCTTCAAATATTTTATATGAAGAATCGCAAATTTAATAAATGATTATCTATTATTTCAAATAAATATATAATCTATAAAGCAAATATATGAAAAATATTCTCGCATTGTCAAATTTGACAATTATTTTTCTACAAATTACATCAATTTCACATTGTGAAAGAAATTAGAAAAAAATATTATATAAAATTCGGAGAGAATCTGCAGGTTCTTTTAGCTAAATATGGAAAAGATGTTATGACAGTGGCATCCCTAGGTAAGATTGAGCCTAAACAAGTTTATAGAGTACTGAATGGGGAACATGGCGCATCAATGGGGACAATAATCTCCATTGCAAAAGGTTTAGAAATTTCTCCAAAAGAGTTGTTTGATTTTGAATTTGATTTAAAAAAAGAATAAGAAGATGCTGTGAGGTGTTTTCTTTTATTCGTAATGTTTCAATTTATTATTAAAGTTGTAAAATTATAAATAGTTAATACAGAATTGCTTTTTTAATTTTAAAATCTTGAATATTTGTTAGCTTCTTCTCGTGCAATTAAGTCAAATGTATTTATTAATACTTCTAAAGATTTCTTTTCTAAAGTTTTTCTCTTTCTAAGACTTCTCAAATAACTATTAGCTCTTATACGAATTTCTGGTATATCATTTATTAATTCCTTATCATTCATATAATCATTATATAATTCATACCATTTACCAATTCTTCCTGAGACATGTGTTTGATGTCTACTCTCGATATTGTACACGTTTTTCCACGCCTGAATTTCTTCATCTTTGGCAATAATGCATGAATAATCGATATCCCAAACAATTTTTGATAAATCAGTATTGTTTGTTTTAATCTGTATTTCTATAATTATTTGATCCATATTTCCTTCAAAAGGATAGAATACTTTTCCTGTATAACTCAATATATCTTTATTGCTTTTTACTTCTAATGAATTGCAATCAATGCAGATAGGAACTAAATTTTCAAAGTTGACTGATGAAAATGGATAAATATCTTTTGGCAAATAGTGATCGTATTGATCTGTCCTTTTGTCTTCATAGGTCTTCATTTCAACCATTCCACAAGCAGGGCAAAATTCATAATCATTGTGGGCAATTTTTTTAAAAGCATGATAATGATCTAATCTTCCACCATAATTTTCTTTGAAAATTGAACCTTTTAAAACATCTTCATAAAGTTTGATAAACAAAGTCTTAGTTAATTCTCTTACTTCTAATGGAATATCAGCTTCTTTCCAAGGTATAATATCTCCATTGCAAATGCCTTTTATATCATTGCTTTTTCTTATCGCCTCACAAAACAATGTCTTGTCAATTTGTTTCCAATCTTTTATTATGTCATAAATATTCTTTAAACTCTTTCTTAATATTCCAGTATGCCTTGATACTAGATTATCGTAGAATTCTTTAATAAAAAAATCTTCAGAAAAGGCAGTAGTTTCAAATTCGATTTTATTGAAAAAGGATATAACAAAGTCATGAAGTTTGTTTTGAGGGCTTTCATAAAAAGTATAATTATTGATCATTTTAGACTTTTTTAATTTCCTCTTCTCTCATTAATAACCTTCTAAACAACAATGTTTTTTCCACAGAATCTCCTAATATTCTAGTATCCTCTTTTGCTTTTTGAATATCCACTAAAGTATTAAATCCTCTATTTTTAATTTCGTTAAGTATTTTAAGTGAATAATCTCCTTGGCTTTCATTTTTATTGAAGACTTCCTCCGTTAGAATATTAACTGAAGTTCCAAAAGTGTTAATGCGTTTTTGGGCTGCTGTTTCTACTTTTAGTTTACCTTTTTTATCTCTACTGAAAATATATACATTGTTAGGTTTGCAATCGGAAATTATAAAAGGTGAATGTGAAGTAATGAAATGATCTTGCTCTTTTTCTAACACTTGATTATTTGCCATTATTAAATTAACCATTTTAGCTCTCCATTCAGGATTAAAGTGGGTCTCGGGTTCATCTAACAAAAAAAGAACATCACTTTCCTGCATAATCCTTAAAGAGCCAATTACATGTAACAACTGATGCTCACCATCACTTAAATTTTTATAGGGGACAGGTTCTGAAATTTTTTCTTTTTTAAAATTTATGTTTTCAATTTTAAAAATTAAATTTTCTACGGTTGGCTTAGGTATTAAATCACTCAAATTGGTTCCTCTAGAAGCATTTTTTATACTAGCCCTAGTTGTTGGGCTAAAACAATGTATATTCATTAAGCGCAATGAATATAAGAGTTTAAATAATTCAAAAGGTGTTTTAAAAACATCTCTGAATGCATTTCTAATTACTTCATCGGTATAAAAATTTAATTCAATAACTCTTGCTCTATTGTTCCTATCTTGATTGTCAATTAAATCGTTTTCATTATCAAAACTAGTAGTTGCACACTTTTTGAGTTTTTCTATACCAAGAATTAATTCTGATGGAAATTCTATGAATTTATTATCGTAGTTTTTAAATCTAATTTTTAAAGAAAATGAATGTAAGTCTTTAATTCTTAATTTAGCATTAAACTCTTTTTTGTCTTTCCAATTGAACTGATCACTGTCCTTGAATATATAATTTGCTAAAACAATTAATTCATTGCTGTCATAGTCCATAAAGAACATACGATTGACATTAGTGTTACTTATAATATTTTTATCACTGGTGCTTTTTATGAATTCATCAAAATAATAATAATCCAATTTAATAAAAGGATTACTTATCAATTCATTTTGACCACTACTGTAACCTATGACATTAGTTGGTAAAACTTCGCTCCAAATGCTTTCATCAAGTGAATGAGCACCTTTCATATATGAATATTGTAAAGCATAAATAATTAAATCTTTGCCTTTATATTTAGTACAAGCAATAACTACGTCTTCGTCTTCTATTAAAGGAGGTAAATCTTGTTCAATTCTTCTACTGTTAGCATACAACCATTTGTTTTTACTAATCGTATACTGAATTTCAAAACTTATATCTTTATACCGTTCATCAAGTGTTTCTTTGTCTTTGCCTTGGACTATTGTTTTGAGTTCTAAATAATAAAATATTTCACTTATAACTTCAAGTGTATTTGATTTACCACTACCATTTATTCCAACCAAGCAAATAGGTTCATTTTTATCAGTTTCAAAATAATTATCTTTTCTGAAATCTAATTCAAAACCTTTCGGTAATCCTCTAAAAGACGTGAAGAGTTTTAGTTTAAGTAATTTCATTTTTATAATTTAGTATTATTACAGACAAACCATATGCTTTCATCCAAATAGAGAATTGCTTTTTCGCCTTCAAGTTCTTGTTGCAAGCGATTAGTTCTGTCATTGCTCCAAAAATGTTGTATCAGCTTTTTTTCTTCAATTTGTTTGAAAATAAACTGTTGTAATTCTTTATAAGTGTATTTGAACTTTTCCTTTTTAAGGAATTTTTCAAAATCTTGAAATGTAAATCCACCTCTCTTTTTTGAAAACTCTTCTTCAATCACAGCTAATCCTTCAATTTCATTAAATATAATGCCTGTTAGATTGCCTAAACCTCCAGCATCCACTCGCGCAGATTTTTTTTCTGTTTTTAAAGTTGATGAAATTGATTTAATATTTTCGAAAGTTTTCATTGCTTGTGCTACACTTTCAGGAATTTTTGGCAACTTTTCAAACGGAGCCACCATTCTATTAATTTGATCTATTTGTTGTGAAATTTTTTCAAAAATTGAAGGTAGTTTAATCGATGCAGATGTTTTAGGCATTATTTTGCTTAATGCATTAGTGCTTTTGATAAACTCTTGCATTTGAGGTGTAACTACTGACTGAATGCTTTTCTCAGGAAATTCAACTTTAATCTTTGGTTCCGGAAAATGATTTGGTTCAGTTCTGTCATTAACGTAATTTTGATATTCTTCTTCCTGTACTAAAACTCGTAAAGTAGATAAATCTAATTCCCCTTTGAACGCTTTCTGACTTAATGAACTAAATAAATTTTCTAACTCAATTAAACTAGTTTCAAATTGTGTTTTTAATAGTTGTGTTTTTTCGAAAATATCTCCAAATTTGTTTTGAAGATCAATAGGAGGGATTAATATTTTTATATTTTGAAATTCTTGAGCATTAATATTTGCCATTCCAACAATTGATTTACACATCCCATAAAGAGTTTGTTTTCCGTAAACAGAATTTAAAAACCCCCACAAATACCTTGAATTAGCTTTTTCATTAGTTCTTACTCTAATTAAGTAACCTGCTATAAACATTTTAGTGTCTTCATTAAAAACACCAGTTTTACCAACAAGTTCTTTAGAATTCGTTCTATTAAATATTAAATCTCCTTTTTGAACAATATATTTATCAATTTCAGAATCATTTAAATCTATATATTTTAGATTTGAATAATCCATATACCCATTAGTTGTAATATTGTTCATTCTTAAGTATGGATAGAGACCTCTATCAGAAGAGGATTTACTTGTCCCGTATTTGACCTCACTTACGACATCTCTAATTATTCCTTTGGCAAATTTTTTTTGGTTTCTAAAAGGATCTCCAAACATATTTAAAAAAGTACTTTTCAAGAATTCATCTAACACGTTAATACTCTTCTTACGTTGTTGGATTAACTTTTCGGCTTTATTTAAAATAACTGTGATTCGAATTTGGTCTTCCAGTTTTTCTGGGATTTTAATTTTTATTTTTTCAAGATTTGAAATATTAAAACTAGCCTGATTTATAGATTTTTTGGTAATTTTGATTAAACTAAAAATAAAAAAGGGAGACCTAAAAAAATAGTAAGCATACTTTGGCAAAATAATATTTTCATTTGCTTTTAAGCAAAGTAAATTCATTCCGTGGATAATCTTATCTTCGCTGTTTTCGAAAATAGCAACTTTACCTAAATGTGATATACTATTTATATGAGACATTAAAATATCTCCTTCTTTTAAATAATAATTACTGTATGTTTCATCATCAATACCCGAATATCCTAGCCTTTTAATGTCAAATTTATTATCTACTATTGTTTCAATTCTAGTTATAGGTATTCCACCAGAAGATTTATCCTGTTTAATGTTAGCCCCATTCTTTATAGAATGAAAAACATCTTTTATTTTCATAGCTTTCATTAAAATGCTGCTTTTAATTCATCAATACTTTTTATAATATTATTTTCTATTTCTCCTAGCATTTCTAAAATAGCTTCAGGCTCATTGTATTTTACTTCTAAATAAATTTCTTCTTTATATGTACTTAAACTCAAATCATAGTCCATTTCTATAATTTCAGACTTAGGAACAAAAAAGTGTTTTTGAGTACGGTCTTTTTCTTTTTTATTGTTACGTTTTTTATAAGCTTCTATTACTTTGTGTAAATCTTCAAAGTCACGTTCTCCATTCTGCTTGTATTTAGGATTTCTCTTATCATCTAAACTCCAACCGTCACCTAACATTTCGTAAAACCAAACATTTTGGGTTTCTCCTCCTTTAGTGAATAATAGGATGGCTGTAGCTACTCCTGCATAGGGTTTAAATACTCCACTAGGTAAGCTGATTACGGCTTTTAATTCACATGCTTCTAACAGGAGTTTTCTAATGTCTTTAAATGCTTTACCACTCCCAAACAAAACCCCTTGTGGTATCACTACACCCGCTGTGCCTCCTATACGTAACATTTTATAAATTCTTTCTAAAAATAATAATTCACTTTTAGTAGTAGAAACTGTAAAAGTTGGATTCAAGTAATCTTTGTCCATACTGCCTGCAAATGGAGGGTTTGCCATCACTATGTCGTATAGATCATCTTCGTTGTAGTTTTTACTGAGTGTGTCTTTGTAGTCAATCTTAGGTTGAGTAATACCATGCATCATTAGGTTCATTAAACCAATACGTATCATAGTAGGATCAATGTCAAAACCGTAAAAAGTTTCTTCATTTAGCAATTTTTTTGAATTTTCATTTACGAACTTATCCCCTAATGTCCCTCTTATAAAACCATTATCATCCAAATGTTTATAATTATCGCTCGTAAATTGGGTAACCATATATTTGTAAGCTCCTAATAGAAACCCCGCTGTTCCGCTTGCTGGGTCAGCAATTTTATCTCCTAACTTTGGTTGTACTAATTCCGTTATTAACTCAATAATATGAGTTGGTGTTCTAAACTGTCCATTTTTACCTGAACTACGTAAAGAATCTAAAAGGTATTCATAGAAATCTCCTTGTGCATCTATGAAACGATTTTCTTTTTTTAATTCGCTATAAATTTCGTCAATTGTTTTAACAGCTTCCGATAGCATTCTACCACTTGGAATCAAAAAGGCAGCATTTGCCATATGTTTGGTAAAAAACGAGTTTTCATCGTCAAGCTGTTTAATAAAAGGAAATGCTTTAGTTTGTATATGGACTAACATTTCATCACTTGGTAATTTTGTAAAGTTACTCCAACGCAAAGTTTCTTTGTCAATAGCATTTTTTTTATCAGTTATATCAACTCCAGGAGGAAAGTATTTTCCAGAAAAGATTGATATGTGACTGTCATCAAGTATATCCGCATTATTTACTTTATTTTTATCAGTTTCCTCTAACTGCTTCATAAACAGTAAATAAGTGATTTGTTCAATCGCATTTAGCGGATTAGAAATTCCTCCACTCCAAAATTTATCCCAAAGGCTGGTAACTTTACTTTTTATTGATGGTGTAAGCATTTTTTAATAATCGTTTTTAAAGTTTTTAAAATTTTCGGGATTCAACCAAAACTCAAAGCAATCAGCTATCAGTTGATTTTCCCATTTTTTGTTGGCTTTTAAATCTTCCCAATCTTCAGCAAATAGTTCTTCACAAAGTTTATAAAAACCATCTCCTTGTTCTCGTAATCCATTTTGGTGTGTGATAAGGCAACTTAATAAGGGGCGTTTATTGTTGAATTCATGAACGGATACCTCACCCAGCCATTCTCCAATTAAATCTCTATCTAAAGGATTTGAAAAGTTTAGCCCTAATTGCCGTTGATCGTTCAATTGAGAATACGACCATGTTGTCCGCAATCTTGCCAATTCAATTAGTTTAAGCCTTACGTCTTTTATCATATTTAAGTGAATAGTCGATTAAAAACCTCCAAAGTCCTATATAAATAGTAAAATTCAATAGCATTTGTCTTTTGTAATTTATTCAATTTATTGGGTTTAAGGTTAAAATAAACTTTTATATTTAATCGTCTAAAATAGCTATTTAATTGTTCTTAGACAAAGTTTGTTTAAGGGGCTATAAATGATTTTTTATCTAATGCAAAGTAAAGGCAAGCGTCTCGCTTGTGCCCCCAATCGAAATCAATTAATCAAATAATCTCAATGATAAGGAATAGTATTCTCTGTTATGATAGTTCTATTTATTGATCGTAAGAAATACTGGGTAGTTAAAACCCGGGCGAGCTTCGGTCGTTAGAGTTTTTATAGCAAAATTAAGTGTAGAGAAATCTATATATTCTACAAAAGGGTCTATAAACCGAACTTGATAGTCTGGAAGTATTGCTTTTTCTAAACTTGAAAAAGGCAATTGTTGGTGAGAATTACGGTGATGTGTTGCATTCTTTAAAATAATAATAATCTTCTTTTTACACGAGTATTTTGTTATATTTGATTGAGAATCTAACGGAATTTTTTTCACAGACTGACGTTGTAGGCAATGCTAACTCAGATCATTCAAAACATTTTTTACATTAAACCAAAATGAACATTAGCTTTTTTTCTAACTTATTTCTTTGGTTATTATTAATAACTTTACCAGAAATTGTATTTTGTCAATCGGCTGACTTTACCATTCAAGATGTAAAGTTTGAAAGTCAGGGCGTCACTCTTGCAGGCTCAATTTTAACGCCTAAAAAAACAATTGCAGCAGTTGTAATTGTTCATGGGTCTGATCCTGTAAAAAGAGAAATGGAGTTCGCTAAACGTCTTGCGAAAGAAGGTATTGCCGTATTGACATATGATAAACGTGGAGTTGGAGAATCAGGCGGTGTATATGTAGGACCATCTGTTGGCACGAATAACATTGACACTACTAATCTTGATTTATTATCTCACGATGCAAGTGCAGCAGTAAATACATTTCGAACCTATTTGAAGGATAAAAAAACACCAATTGGATTAGTTGGCTTCAGCCAAGCAGGATGGATAATCCCAATTGCTGCAAGCAAAAATCCACAAATAGAATTTATGGTTTTATTTAGTTGCCCTACAATTACAACTCTAGAACAACTTCGATTTCAGTTTTATACTAACGGCAACAATAATTTTTGGGAAAATCATACAGAAGCAGATGCTCGTGAACATACTAAAAATGACCCAGACAGGTATCAATTCGTGGCGACTGACCCAAAAAATTCTCTGAATACTCTTTCAATTCCGGGACTTTGGCTTTTTGGTGAGAAAGATATACAGATTCCAGTAAAGTTGTGTATGGAGCAATTAAATACATTGAAAGCTCAAGGTAAACCTTTCGAATATACTTTGTTTTCTAAATTAGGACACAATACTTCTTCCGGCGATATTACAGAAACTGTTGCTATTTCAATTCAATGGATAAAACAGAAAACTTTTAATAGTAAGAAGTCTAAATTATCAAAATAAAGCACTGCCTAAAACAGCTAAGGCTTCGTTTGGCTTGAAAAGCTAACAATGAAGCCTGCGTTGAACAGAAACTAGAGGCAGTTTAATTTCTGTATATTTACTTCCTAATTAATAAAATAAAGATCGTTTTAAGTTTTTTAGACGAATTGACGTTAGTGGCAATTTTAGAAAAATCACGGTAGCAACTACTTGGATAATTATAATTTATGTAGCTTTACACTGATTAACAAATAGATAGTGTAATGGAGAAAATTGGAATTAGCAAAATTGTTGAATTTATACGTCTTAAAGATGGTCCTAGACAGACTTTTATAAATAATCTTAAAAAACCTAAACCACCAAAAAAAATAAAAACAGAAGAATCATCTGATGGAGGGGATTATTGGTCTACATCTATATGGGCCATTAGTAATGCTTACAAGAACAATAAACCTATATTAATCAAGGATAAAATTGCAGATTTGTTTGAAAGGCATGGTAAAGCAACCGCCAAAACATCAAAGGATATGTATTTACAAAACATTCAAATCCTACACAATGTTGAAGATTATGATTTGAAAGTGTTTAAGCCTCAATTCGATCTACAGTACCTTTCAAAACCAAAAGAAAAATCTATTTTCAAAATTAAAGATATTCCTGTTCAAGTATTACCTCAATATGTATTCACTTTTAAAGAAAATGATATTTCAAAAATTGGCGCAATTTGGTTTATTGCAAAAATAAAAGGTTACAGCATAGAGGAAATTGGTCTTTTCGCAGATGCATTATATAGATATTTAAATCTCAACTACTCCAAAGATTTTGAAATTAATTCCAATTATTGCGTAGCATTTGATGTTAGTAGCCTACAAGAAGTTCGATATAGCACAGTCGAAAATAATTCTATAGTAACTCTGTTGGATTCTGTGATGGACATTTTGAAGCCTTTTTTAAAATGAAGCCTTCCCTAGCAAGTGTATCGATTGTGCCCACAATCTATCAATTAATAAAATAATTTCAATGATACGGTATTGTGTTTTCTATTATGATAGTCGTGTTTATTGATCTAAAGAAATACTGGGGAAAAAGATGCTGCTGAGGTGTTTTTTTTTATGAGTTTCGTTTTTTTGAAAGCCTGTTACAAATTAAAATTATTTACAGAATACTTTTACTTTCTACAATATCACTAAAAGTGGGTATTGTAAGAGTAGTAAAAAAAAAACTTTATTTACGAATGAGAATATTTAGCATGAGCTGTGGTAAAACTTTATAAAAGCGTTACTTGTTGATGTTAAATACTAGTTAGCGGTAATTTTAGAAAGATGACCAATAAACCAATTAAAAACAAATGATATGACTACAATTTCAAAATTTATTATAATGACAGTTCTGACAATATCAAGCAGTAGTATTGCTTTTGGACAGTCAAAAAAAGAACTTAGAAAACAAATTGACGATTTAAAAAGTCAAATTACTCAAGCAGAAAAAGAAAAAGAAACTGTTAAAGCTCGACTTAATAGAATTTCAGACATTAAAGTAGATGAAGTAATCACTTCTGACAAACTACCTAAGGATATTATTATCGGTGAAGGTGGTTGGAGAATAGAATTAAATGCTTTTAAATACAAAAGTGACTTAATTGGTCAATTAGGTACAATTTGGGTTGTTGATAGCGATGGACTATTACAACCACAAGGTGCCATAATTTTATCCGACTATAAAATAGACCCAACATTGACAAACCGTGATAAGGATGTTATTTATAAAAGTTTTGTTTCAAGTGGTTCAAAACTAGAAGGTGATGGTGGAGTACCATTTGCGAAGTTAGCCGCTTCGATACAATCGAATCAGTATTCAAGGTTTACAATTAATATAGAAGGAACTTCATCAATTAAAATACAAATACCTGACTTGCAAAAAATTGCGACTTTAGCAAACCAATTATTTGATGTAAATAAAAATAAGGGAGTATATATATGTACAGGTATGCACGTGATTAAATATCATTCAGCTAAATATTCAAAAAGTGATGGCAATGCAAAAATCACTTCCCCAGTAGTAAACATTGGTGGCGAATTTTATGCTGAATCAAGTGAAGAGAATACTGAATACTTTGTTGCACGTCAACTAACCCAATTAAATAAACCTGTAAATAAAACTCCTGCGATTGTAAACAGTGAACTAAATACATTGCTTAATACTTCGTCTGAAACTAATATTATTAATCAATCAAAAAAATATTCACCAGAACAAATTTTGACATTCATACTTAAAAGAGAACCAACATTTGAAGAAATTGTTGAATTTCAGAATAACCCTGATAAGTTTATCAAGGACGTTCCAAAAACTTTTGAATTTAATAATAAAGAAAAACTTTTGATTGATAATGCCAAATTGAAACTAAACGAATTGCCAAAAGAAATTAAATCAATTGACAATTTTAAATAAAAACTACCGCTAACAGCTAAGGGTTCGTTGGGCTTGAAAAGCCAACAATGAACCCGCGGTTGAACGGAACCTGTGATAGTTTAAAAAAGATAAATAATTATAGTTTAATGTAGTATATTTATTTTCTAAATAACAAAAAACAACGCAGTTTGAAGGTTATTAGGCATACTGGCGTTAGCGGTAGTACTCCAGAAAAATGTAAAAGGACAGTTATTTTGATTGATTCCCCTTAAACGTCTAACAATTTTCCTCTATCCATTTATATAAATAATCGATAGTTAATCCCATACTAAAAAGATTAGTTCTTAAATGCAATGCTGGAATATCTTTATCTTTTTCACGATGAGTTATTGTCCGAATACAATTTGGACATTTATAATGATCGTGTGAGGCTTTTGTTCGAAGATATTTACAGTTGTGTGCTTTTAGAAACGAAACCCAATCTTTCGTTTTTACTGGTCTATTATTTCCCATTTATAAAAATTAGCAAGCTACTTTATATTGCTTATTTTTTCTAATGGTAATATTTTCTAATCCTTGTAACAATCCATTTTCGTCAACAAATAATTTAGAAAAATTCTTTCTATGATAAGGAACTTGTGAAAATCCAAGTTTAACTAATTCTAATTTTCTTTGTTCTGCTCCCAATTTCATAAAATCTTCACAAAAAGTTTCAACATTTTCATCTAAAGAATTAATTGCTTCTTCTTCTGTAGAACCATATCCACTAATCATTAAAGAAGGAATAATAGATATAAAATGATCTCCATCTTTGCCACTAACTACAGTAGCTTCCAGAGTTAAATCGCCTCCTTTAATTCGTATAGTATCTTCTTGAGGTTGAATTTCAAGAGGAGTTTTTGTTAATTTAGCCATAACATTGAAGTTTTATATATATAAATATATATGGCAAATATATGGAAAAAAAGAAACTTAAAATTATTTTTAAAGGAAACTTAACTTTTGATTAAGTACACCGCTAAAGATGTATCAAACTAGGCAAAAAAAAACTTAAAAGCCAGTCAATCATGAATGTTGAGAGGATTTTTTCGGTTAGTTGGTATTGACTAAGACCTGCTAATTGGTTTGCGCTACTATAGGGGAATTAGTAGCTTTTAGGTTTTCTTTTGACCTTTTTGTTAGGCAATCAAAAGTAATAAGGCCATCTTTTCTATTTTTGAGACAGAGCTTACCTTACCCACAAATGGATTTTTTTTATTTTAAAAATGTTTTGGAACCACTCGCTGTTTTTGCGGTTCCTATCCAAAAGGGGAAGACGAAAATTAGGGCTTATGTCTTCTAAACTTTTAAAGCGCATTTGTAGGCGGGAAATTCCAGTTATGTGTTGCATTCTTGAAAATAAGAATAATCTTCTTTTTACACGAGTCTTTTGTTATGTTTTACAGGCGTAGCACGCTAGAAGGAGGAGTAATTAGTCCATTACTGGCAAATCTATTTCTTCACCTGGTATTCCTAAGTATAAATAGCATTTCAAAATAAAAATATTGCACAAATAAATCCTTACATTCATTTTAACGGAAATGCAGAAGAAGTAATTACATTTATATAATCCTTCCTGCTTAAATTTAGAATAAATGTTTAAATTTAAATTTTAAAAAAGTTTTAAACGAGAAAAATCATGAATAAAATCGCTAAATATAGAGAACAACTATTGTGCTTTTTAGAAAATGAGGAAGAACCTGATGTCATATGGGATTGGGTTGAAAAACAACCCGTTCTTGATCAACCAGATATTTTTAGAGAACTTAAAACTATTTTTAAAGAAAAAAATATACAAACAGACACTAATTATAGCTACGAAATAAATGACAACTTCGACGTTTTTATCGAAAAATTTGAAGATTCTATTCTTGATGATAAACTTGCCGAAAACCTATTTATTACTGAAATACAAAGAGTTTTGAGTGATACTACAAAAGTAAAGGAGTTTTTAACTTTCACTAGGAAAGCCTTAATTAATAGTATACTTACAAACGATGATAATAATGAAAACATATGGATTTTAGTCCATCAAACAATAAAGGCAGAAAAAGAATCGGGCGTGTACGATCCTGACAATTGGAGTGCTATTATGTGATCGAAAATCCCCTGCTGGCGCAAGCGTCTCGCTTATGCCCACAATCTAAATCAATTAATAAAATTAGCTGATGGTACGGAATTGTATTGTTTGTTGTTATAGTCTTATTAATAGATTTTTAGAGATATATTACTTTTTGATCTAGCAACCTTCTTTTTTTGAGTAACTGAACTGAAAAACACCAGTTATCAAATCTATATATTTTATAAAAGCGTCTATAAACGGCATTTGATAGTCTTTATGTATTACTTTTTTCTAAACTTGAAAAGCGCATTTGTTAACGGGAAATTCCAGTGATGTATTGTATTCAGTTTTCCATCACAATAGAACATAAGTTGCCTTAGCTGTAAAATTAACTATCACAGTCCCGATATCGGGAGAGTTTAGGCTAACGCCAAAATGCTAAGCAGCTAGGCTTTGTATTTCTACTATCAATTTTTATTGTTTGATTTAGTTATTTGTATTACTTTTAAGACGAACTCTTTTTTACAGAAAAGATATAATCGAAAGTTATATCAGCTATATTTACCTTTTAAAGAATAAAAAGCAACTCAAATTTAAGGTCTTTAGACATACTAATCTTGTACAACATATAACGGCATAGACCTGTAAGCATTGACATTAATAAATCCCGAAAAAGAACAGCTGACAAATTATGATTAAGAACTATTTAAAATCGTATAACATTTTAACAGATGATGAGATTGAATTATTTATTCAAAAATCAACAAATAGATATTTAAATAAGCAAGATTATTTTATTAAAGAAGGCGAAACTTGCAAAGAAGTAGCCTTTGTTTTAAGTGGTATTTTTCGTTCTTTTTATATTTCAGATAAAGTAGAGGAAATAACATATTGTATTACTTTTCCAAATAACTTAATGACTGCGTATTCGTCATTTATAACAGGACAAAACACGGTTGAAAACATTCAAGCAATTACAGATGTTGAATTGTTGATAATTCCAAAAAGTACAATTGATGATTTAGTAAAAGAAAATGCAAATTGGATAAAATTTCTAAAAATAGTTGCTGAACAACAATACATTGAGCTTGAAAAACGAATATTTCAATTGCAAAAAAATAGTGCATTGCAACGTTATAGAGATTTGATTACAAATCAACCTGAATATATTCAGCACATTCCTTTACAGTATTTAGCTTCCTACTTGGGGATTACACAAAGGCATTTAAGTCGAATAAGAAAAGAAATTTCGTTTTAGACATTTGTCCTGTATTGCTTATTTTTTGCCATTTATATTTGCCTATCTTAAAACTAAATTCAAAGTAGATGAGCAAAACAATTTTAATTGTAGGTGGCACGGGCTTGATAGGTAAAACCATTTATAAAATGATTTCTGACAGAAATCCAGATCTGAAAATCCTCATTGGATCCCGAAAAAAACATACCCTTAAAAATCATCTGCAATTAGATGTTAACGATTTGAAAACTTTTGATATATTAGAAAATCAGCACATAAATCTGATTGTAGCTTGCACTAAGGACCCGCAAAACAATATCCTTAATTACAGTATAAAAAAGGGTATTGATTACATCGATATTACGAAGCCTTCTTCAGAACTTCACGAAGCACACTATTCCATTAAAAATAGCCTTATAAAAAGTAAAATTGTTTTTAGTTCAGGCTGGATGGCTGGCATCACACCACTGCTAGTATATGCAACTGGAATTTTGCCAAACGAATTAGAAAAAATAAAAATCATCGTTTATTATTCAACTAAAGATAAAGCAGGAGGCAGTTCAGCCGATTTTATGGCTAAAAATGTGAGTACACCATTTACTTTTTACCAAAATAATTTAGCAATTAAAACAAAACATTTTAGGAATGGGGAAAATTATGTTTTTGACTTTGATAATCAAACCAGAAAAATTTTTGATTTCGATATTCCAGATTTGTATATTTTTAATAAAATAGAAAAAATACCAGTCGTAAATGCTAAACTAACTTTCGATTCAAAGCTAATTACATCGGCTTTGGCAATCATGCAAAAAATTAGTTTTTTCAACATTTTAAGTTTTAGAGAAAAGAAATGGATTTTTGGAGGTAGTGGCTCCGGTGATATTACCGCTTTTGAGGTTTTATACAAAGAATACAATTTCCTAGAAAAAAAGATTACTTTGAAATCCGAGAAAGGTCAGTCGCAACTGACAGCATTTTCAACCGTACTTCACGTAGAAAAAATGTTAGAAGATACTAATCCTAATGACATTTATTTTAGCCATCAATTACACCAGCCTAAGCATTTTATTAGTTTATTAAATTCAAACAGCTCCATCTCGACAACATACTATGAATAAAATTTTAATAATTAACGGCCATCCAAACAAAAATAGTTTTTGTTTTGGTATAGTGGATGCCTATAAAAAAGGGGCAAAAATAGCTGGAGCAGAGGTCCAAGAAATAATTATTTCAGAACTACATTTTAATGTGAATCTACAATTTGGTTACCAACAAAGGACTGAACTAGAACCCGATTTGACAGAAGCTTGGGGAAAAATTAAATGGGCTGAACATATAGTTTGGGTTCATCCAGTTTGGTGGGGTGGACTTCCTGCAATTACTAAGGGATTCATTGACCGACTTTTTTTACCTGGTTTTGCATTTCAATACAAGGAAAATTCTGTGTGGTGGGACAAGTTGCTCAAAGGCAAAACGGCACATATTATTACAACTATTGACCAACCAAGTTGGTACTATTGGCTTTTGTATGGACGTCCAAGTGTTAATCAACTTAAAAAATCAACCTTGGAATTTTGTGGAGTAAAGCCAGTAAAAGTGACGTATTTTGGAATTGTAAAAACTTCGACGACCGAATCAAGAAAAAAGTGGCTAGACAAAGTAGAAGAATTGGGAAGAAGACAAAAGTGAAAATTATAGGTCAAAAATCACAAAACCACTAACAAACTGAACATTTGTACTTCTAATTTCTGTCTTCGCTAAGCTGAAAACTGTCTAAAAACTCCGTGAACAAGGTTATATGATTTCGGCTATGCTTTTAGCCATGGAATTTGGGTAAATAATATTGGACTAAAACGTATTCGGGCAATAACGACTAAGGAAAATGATAAATTAGTAAAACTCTTTGAAAAACTTAACTTTATTAAAATTACAGATTTGGATGATAATGAAATTAAATACGAATTAAGGCTGAATGTAAATTTAACCAAATAAGTGAAATAAATCCCAATTACTGAATTGCATTCTGCAAACTCCAATGAAGTACTATAAAAATATTTTTTGAGAATAATAATATAAAAACATTTTGTAAAAAAAGAAAGGGCTGGAAAGCCCTTTTTAATATCCTAAAGTCAATAGAAATTCATAGAATTTGATATTGTTGGAGTTATAAATGACTTCCGCTTCTTTTCACTTTGGATATAGAAGAGTATTGATGGAAGGAAAGAAAAGTGCGATACCTAATCACTAACAAAACTGTTTATAAACATATAGAATCAGACTTAATATAAAAGGAATGAGCTCTGTACAGTAGTTAGCTCATTCAGAAAGTATTAATTAATTTAAATGCCTAACTTTTTGGGTCCATGCACATTTTTAATATATCTCTTTTAGTTCTGAATTTCATAGGCGACATTAAATTGCCGTTAAGCAGGAAACTTTCTTGTCCTACGCTTCTTAGAAAGATATATCCTAAAGCCAGTGATATACAATGTAATGGGAATAAATCCTGCGATAAAAACAAGAATCCTACCAAATATCCCTGCAATTTCACCAATGTGTACAGGGTAAAATTGTGATGCTACACGGTTGCTAGTAGCATCATTCCTATAATCTGTTAAAGAGACTGTTTTTAGGTTTGTGCTGACCGCCAGTTCTTTGGTTTTTCTAAGTCCTTGCGTTTTAAATCTACTCTCAATATATCTAAACCGATAGTTGTCATTTGCATCTTTAGGATAGTAAATGGCACGCAAGTGATAACTTTTATCGGAATCTAATAAAACCGCTGCAAAGGATGAGGGATTCTTATTTTGTGTTTCTTGTTTAAGAATTGTTTTACTATCTAGCACTGATAGCGCCTTTTTATAATAGGAATTATACGTAAAATAGGCACCTGTAAAGGAAATTGTCAAAAGTGGGATAAAAAAGCTAACGCCCAATACTTTGTGAAGATCAAAATTAAATTTCTTTTTCTTACTCTTCCATTTAATTTTAAACCCGTTTTTAAGAGTAGTATTATAGGTTTTGTACCAAATATAAATACCCGAAAGCAATATCAATAGAAGGAAAATAATGGTACTTGTTCCAGTCACATACTTGCCTATTTTTGGAATTAAAAGAGTACGGTGAAATTTTAACAAATCTTCAAAAAACACAATTGAAGCTGAATTCTCTCCTAAAAACTGCCCATTTTCTGAATTATAATAATTGGTTTTCCCGTTTTTATATTCAATAGAAATTGTTTGCTGCTCTCTATATGGTAGAAACATTTTGCTAATACTATCCGAGTGCGTCGTTGTTAAAGAGGATGCCGTTTTTAAAAAAACGGCATCCTCTAAACTATCTATGTTTTTCATCGTTAATAGCTCAGGGTTAAGTGCCGCGCTGATTTCTGGTTGCCATACGTACATAGCACCAGAAATGCCAGAAATCGAAGCAACTAAACCGCATGTAATACCTACCCAAAGATGAATTTTACGCACTATATTCCCTAAAGCCATCAAACAGAAATTAAAAATTATATTGTAAACTTACTTTAGCGTTAGCGCCTTCGCCAGCTCCTGTAAATGTTTTTAATGGGGATGCCCATTGCGATCTTGCAGGAAGATAATACTCGTTTAACAAGTTATTTACCGCTAAGGACACAGACAAGTTAGGTTCTAATTGGTAAGCCAAAGAAAGATTAACTAAGGTATAACCACTTACTGGAAATTCAGTATGTCTATATTCATATTTGTTAGTGTTTACATTTAAAAAAGGATCAAATCTTTCTCTGTCTCCCGAATTGGTAACTCTAATAGAAGTACTTAATTTTTGTATCGGTTTCCAGTTTGCATACACAGTCAATTTTGGTGCAGAAATTACATCACCTCCCAAATAGCTTAAGTTATTTTCGTCTCCTACATTATATTTGGTACCTTCAACATACGAATAGGAGGTTCCAAATTGCCATTTATCGTTTGACGTAAAATAATCTATAGCAACCTCTCCGCCATAAATACGTTGTGGTTGTTTAGAAGGTTGGAATGTATTTAACTCATCAACAAAAACAATTCCCGTACCCAAACTAGAGGTGCTGTAATACCCAACAGCCTCAAACTTCAGGTTATTAAATTTAGATAAAAAACCAAATTCATAGTTTTTAGTCACCGCAGGTTCTAACTGAATATCATTAATATTACTTGCTGTTGCAGAACGCAATACAGAACCTAAATCTGCAATTGAAAAACCTTGTGAGTAACTTATATATGGTATAAATTCTTGATGCTCAATATAGCGTACACCAAAATTAAAGGCGAGATTATTAAAGTTTAATTTACCACCTTGTACGTCTACAGACGGGCTAAAGTTACCATCACTCTTGCCGGAATACGGTAAAGTACTATAATCAACAATATCCATATTAATATCATCATAACGTAAACCTGTTTTAACAACCCATTTTTCATTAAATTTAAGGGTAGATTGTGCGTAAGGCGCCCAGCTAATCATTTCGATATTAGGCACCCATAACCTACCATCTAATAGCCCTTGATTGGTTTTATCTCTAAGTAAATCTACACCATACGTAAGTGTAATATCTGCCGCCTTGTTGTCTGACAACTTCGTGATAAAATTGGGTCTTAACCCATATTTTTCTGCGTTTATTACAGATTGACCTCCGTTTTCAAACTTATCAGAATAAAAGAAAATGTTCTCCGTATTTTGGTAATACAAATCAGTTTGAAAGTCTGTAGTTTCAGAAAATATATTGTTTAAATTATATGTCAATTGTCCATTTCCAAGGATTGAACCGTTAGCTTTTTCTCCCGCAATAGTCCCTTTTTCACCATATCCAGCTGTTATAGAATAATCTCCTTCTTTATTAAAAACTTCAACTTTTGCAGCTACAGGAATAAATGGAGAGTTTTGCACCGATTTATAAAAATTACCTCCTAGGGATATTTTTTGATTTTCAGTTAATTGATACTCAATCTTTCCTAAAGTACTGTATATTTTAGAATTATCAAATCCATAGGTTGGTAAAAGAGGAATACCTTTAGCATCATATTTATTGCCCGTTTTTTCATAACTCCCGCTAATATAATAACTGAATTTATCTAAATTCCCTTTAAAGGATTGGTAACCCCCAAATCCTAATGCGTCTTTTGTTTCTGCTACATTAGATGTACCCCAAACATTGGTGGAGCCTTCAAATTTTTTGATAGAATTAGGTTTTTTAGTAATGTAATTAATAAAACCGCCGTTACCACCGTTACCAAAAATAGAAGTAGCTCCTTTTATAACCTCCACGCGACTAATATCATTAGGAGTAATTGATTTTATTCCTAATTGTCCGTTTCTTAAAGGTGAAGATTGCGGAATACCGTCAACCATAACTAGTAAAGATCGCCCACGTAATGTTTGTCCCCAGTTAGAAAAAGTACCTGAAGACATCGCTAAACCTGGCACTGTAAATTCTAGTATTTCACTAATATTTGAAGTAGATTTAGCAAACTCTTGCAATTTAGCTTGTCCAACTACTGTTACAGAAGCTGGAATTTCTGATAAATATTCAGAGTGCCTGCTGGCAGAAATTACAACTTCATCTAAGCGGCTTATATCATCTGATAAAGTAACATTGTATACTACTGAACTAGTACCATCAAACGTAAAGCTTTTGATTCTAGTTTGGTAACCAAGCATTTCAATCCTAGCTGAATAAGTTCCCTCTTTTATGTTAGACAACAAATAATCTCCAGAAACATCTGTAGTTGTACTATTTCCTGTTTCTTTAATTTGCACAGTCGCCCCGATGACTGCTTGATTATTTTGATCTGTAATTTTACCCTTTAGATTTGATTGCGAAAATGCCTGAACTGATAGAAGTGCAGCAGCAATTAAAATAATAATTTTCATTTTATTCTTATTTAGATTAATTAAATATAAAGCGCGAAAGTAAAACTAAAAAGAAAGTTAGCAAAGTAAAATTAAGTTTATTTTAAGAAATGTATGATTATAGGCTAAGTCCAGCTTATGATCTGTTGAATAGCCGTATTCATATAGACAATAAAGAATTTGCGTTGGATGATGGACTATTACCTGAAAATTTAGATCAAGGAAAAGTAAGGCGACAGTTTTTTGTCTTTGCGGTGCATATAGGCATCAGTGAGAAAAACTTTAATGACATCATGGAGTTGCGTTATCACAGTCAGAAAAGGTAGAAAAAGTGTTAGCTGCTTCTTTCCTAAACGACGCTACTAAGAGAAATTTTTGGCAGTCTTACCATGGCCGGCTAAAACAGTTAAAGAAAGGATAAGCTTTCTATATAGTAATATGTACCACAAAATATAGAAAAGTGCTGCTGGTATTTGTTGAACTAGGGCTCCTAAAATTTAATTGGCATGATAAACCTAAAAACCTCGTTTAAAAAGATTTAAACGAGGTTTTTTTTAGGGAAATATTATTTTTTAGATTCTTCCACAGAAACTTTTCTAAACTCTTTTAATAGTTTCTCTAGCTCTAGAGTTGCTTTACGAGCTCTTGCTCCAGCTGCTTTAACACCTTTTTCAGTTAGTGATTCAGATTCGGTTTTAAATGTTTCAAATTCTGCGTTGATTTTTTCGATTAAATCTTTCATGATATTTTTTTATAAATTTAAGAGGTAAAAATAGTAATTTATGCTCTCGTTAGACGACGTAGAGTGTAAAATTTGAGTTGTTCTCTTGTTTATGTTACGACTTTCTTTTCTTCTTTTTTAAGTTGTGCGATATAGAAAGCTGCAGGCATATTAGCTCTTGCCTTAAAAGCATTCGCAAAACGTTGGGTAGAACTAAAGCCGATTTCTTCAGCCAGTGCTTTATTTGTATACTGTTGTAGAAGTTTACTTTCTTTAAGAGCGTTGATCAGATAGTCAATTTTCAAGTCATTAACGTAGGTAACAAACTTCTTATGGCGGTGATGGTAAACAACAAGAGAAAGATATTTAGTATTGGAGTTAAAAGTAGCGGCTAGTTTTACTAAGGTTATTTCTTTATCTAGGAACTTCTTTCCTTGTTCCCATTTTTCTAATTGCCTAATTAATTCAGTAACCGCTGCAGCATTGATGTCAGCTATTCCAGTATGTTGTATTGGGGTGATTTCTTTTATAGGCTCGAAGCTTTTATTCATCAGTGCGTCATAATTTTTTTTGTACGTACTTTTGATTTTAAAGTTGCGATAGCTTACAAAAAGAAGGGTTAAGAATATTAGTGTTACAAGGACAATAAAAATTAAGTTGTTGGATTTTTGTCCATTTACTTGTGACTCTAATTTTTGTTTTTCAATCAAAATGTTCTTATTATCATATTCCTTGCTCACTTTGGATATGAGGTAACTGTTAGTTTCAAGGAGCAAATGATCTGCTTTAAGTAGTTGGTCTATATAATACAAATGTAGCCTGTCCTCTTTTTTTGTTTTGTAGTAGTTGATTAATAATACAAAAGTTTCTAATAAATCTCGTCTTATAAATTGTTTGCTGTTTAGAGTCTGGTCTACTTTTTTAAAATAAGGGATGGCAGTTTCATATTTTTTAAGTTCCCAATAACTTTTCCCAATGTAAAAATTCCCTACAGCCTCATTGGCAAAATCGTTATTACTTTCTATTTCAGGCATTGTACTTTTTAAATTAGTAATAGCCTTTTGGTAATTATGTAGAAAATATTGGTTCACACCTTCTGAGTGCTGAAAATAAACGGTCATTTCTGGACTAGCACGCTTTGCGCTTTCTTTGATTCCCTCCTCGTTAGTTATGGAGCACAAGCCATAATTCCCCACTTTATTATAAGACAGTCCCAGTGAATGGAGTGAATTCAGATATGCTCTGTCATGATTCTTTTTATAGTAGTTTACACATTGTCTCAATAAAGAGATGGCTTCGTCATAAAACCCCATGTTGTTCTTCAGCTGAGCAATGTTGTATTTTACTTTATAAATCAGGTATTGATCATTTGTTTTAGCTATATACTCGTTAGCAATTAGATATTCATCTAACGCCTCTTTGTATTTCTTATTGGAAAACAAAACTATTCCTTTGGTTAAGAATGCACTACCTATTGCAGCATTATCTTTTGACCTCTTTGCTGCATATACCATGCTGTCAGCGTAAATTATCCGCATCGATGAAGGGGACAAGTGCATTAAGTTTTGATAGCCGTTTTTAAGCTCCTGCCAGTTGTGTTCCCTTTTCGCTTTTTTGATATAAGTAAATAAGTATATAGCAGCTCTGGTACTGTCATTTTTAAACTGATCTATTCGGTCTTCCAAATAACCAAAATCTTTATTTTGAATGGAGTCTGGAACTTTTAACGAGGTATTCTGAGATTGTATCCACATGGGTACAAATAACATTAGTATAAAAAATGGCTTCATAAACACATCAATTAAATTTTGGGTAGTTGCGAAACACTCCTTGTGTATTAAGATATAGATACTGGAATCTTTTCCACAAAGTAGATTTCAAAAATACTATAATCTGTTGGTAAATAGTGCTTTATTGGTTTAAAAAAACTGTATGGATTTCGTGAAAATCCATAGTTATTATCGTGAAAAACCACCACTATAGTGTTGCACAGGGACTTTAGAGCATATAGATTTGTTTCGAATTCAAAAGCAAAAAGTTTAGCATCGTGCTAAATAAAGGTTCTGCTTACCCGGGTAAATGAACAGAGAAATTATTCTCAGTCACATTTTATAACTTATAATTATGAAAAATTTATTTTTAGGTTTGCTTGTTGTTTTAGTAATGATTTCCTGCTCTACTGATGAATATGGAAATACAGTTGAAGAAGTTAGCAGTGTTTCTGTTCAAGCAGGAGTATCGCAAAAATTGGGTCCAGCAAATGATGCTAACCCTTACGATGAAGTTGGAAAAAAATATGGTATTTGGCTTTCGGACTACTATGAGATTCATGGATATTCTAACACTATTCAAGATTTAGCGACTCAAGTAAATTATATGGAAGCAAAGTTGAAGGCTCCCGATGTTTTTGGTAAAAGCAATATATTGATTACGGAAGACGGTATTAGTATTAGTATAAATAATCCTGAAACTTTGGTTACATCAACACTAGCTGCAGGTACATTGAGCGAAGCGGCAGAAAGTAGTTTACTCGATTTTTTTATCTCTCTCATTCAAAACAGAGAAGCAGAGTATAGTCTATTGTATGATTTCATTACTACATATGAAGCTAGCATAATGGACTCTTCTAATCTAACAGGCCACGAACGGGAAACAATTTTAGGAATCACCTCAGTTACCAGATATGCACTTGATGCAGAAGGAGGACATAAAGATCGAGATTGGGAAATTTCCGTTGGAAACAAAAATGTAGCGTCACGATTTCATCCTTTTCAGGCCTCAGTTTTTTCTGTAATTATCCATCTACATTATTACTTATAATCAGTTAGTCTTTTTATAACAAAAAATGACCTTGTTATTGATGAAACTACCCAATTACTTTTGTTTAGTGTTGGTTATATTTAACCTCATTAGTCTCTATTTCATTATAGATTTATTAAGCTATGATGAAATAGTTGGCTATTGGTTTAGCGGTAGTAAGAAAAATACGCGTACTCATACGATGGGGTATTTACTTTTTGTAGCAACCCTAATGAATCTGTATTTTATTTTTTTGATTGTAGTCGAATAATCAAACGAGAACGATTAGTGGGACTTTAATTTGACAGCATTCTTTTTTACTTGAAACGAGTGAATTATGATAATGACTTTACTACATATCGATTTAAACGAACTTCCTGTTAGAGGCCTAGATGTTCAAATTCTAAAAGACTGTACGCTTAAAAAAGAGAGCGATGAAGGATTCCTAATAAATAATACAGTTGTACTACTTATAAAATCAGGTAGTCTTAGAATTTTATTTCAAGGTGTTTTTTTGGAATTGTTCGCTCATGATTTAGTTGTACTTTCTAAAGGAGCACCTTTAGCAATTTTAGGCGCGGATCCTCAGCTAAAACTTTTCTACCTTTCGTTCAGTACAGCCTTTGCGATAGAAAATTGTAATAAGAGGGCGCTTCTTGATGCTTTTTATTTTCTTAGTGGTAAAAGTGTTGAAAAGGTGAGTTTAGATCTCAAAAGTTCTTTGGTGATATCGCTAATCTACAAGTTGATGTATCAAGTGAATAGTGATAGAGCAATTCGGTATGTAGCAACGGAGTTACAGCGAATTAGTTTTAATCTCTTTTTATATGAACTCCGTTGCATTTATGGACATTTTGTGAGTGACTACCACTTGAATTTTACAAGAAATGAAAATTTGACCATTCAATTTTTAAATATTCTCGCCGTACATTTTAAAGAGCAGCACAACGTAAAATTTTATGCAGGTGTTTTATATGTAACCCCTGGTCATCTCAATAAGGTAGTTAAACATACTACAGGGAAGTCAGTAAAAAGAATCCTTGAAGAAACCCTTATCATGGAGGCGAAAAATGCACTTGAAGACGACCAAATTACAATAAATTTCTTGTCAGAATATTTGGGATTCAACTGTCCTTCCGCTTTTAGTACCTTTTTTAAAAAGCATGTTGGAAAATCACCGACGGTCTACCGAAGCAGTATAAGCAAGTAGATCTATTTCTCCCCAATCAATTGTTTTTCAAAACCAATAAAAACAATTCTATGATGCAAACAAAATACCCCTTAGAATGGTTCGATTGTTTAATAGTACAGGAACTTAATGCAAGGAGTGGAGCACTGCAATCCATAACCATTGCTGAAAGCAAGGAACTCGTTGCCCATATTTTAAAAGAATCTCGTAGGATTCAGATCCAGATTAAGGAAGAAATTTTTTCGATTCGAAAAAAGAGGCAATTTCGGCATTTAGTTCGAAAATACCATTCCAGTTTCATTTACCTTTTAGATTGTAGCATTGAAAACCAGCAGCATGATTTTTTTAGAGAACCCCATCTTTGTATTATCGGTGCTACCGTTATTAATGTGCTAGAGGATTTGATATCTTTTGTTGAAAACCGTTTTTACAAGTACCTTAGTTTGGATGAGCGTGTTCCCATCACCTATCAAATAGTCTCCAAAAGAGAAATTCTGTCCAAACTAGAAGTTTTAAAAAAAAATATTTCTAAGGATCCTTCTAGTACAGAAGAACCTTTACAAATTGTAATTGCAAAACTTTACCAAAAATTGACATCTGAGTACACGCACAAAAGCACTTACAGGGAAATAGTGTATAGAAAGGAACTATTGAACGCCTTAGCTAATGATGCGTTACCAGTTGTAAAAAGTACTATATACTCGGCAGCAGATGAAATATTGATAGCATTTAATTTTAATTGTCAGGAATACAGTTCTTATCTTAAGAATAGGATTATGCTCCAGCTCGATCACTATACTACAGTTGGAGAGAGGTTGGCCGCTATATTACTTATTTACAAAGAATTTGGGCAGCTCTATTGCAAGCCCAAAAGAATGTTTGACCCGCAAGAGCCTCATTTGAAAGAGGTTTTAAATACTTGGTTTCAACATGAAATTCGCTACTTGGAACAGCAATTAAAAACCAAAGAAGAAGCTGCTATCGTTACAACTCCTCAAAGTGACGTAGCGAAAATAGATTCCAATCTTAAAATGGAATGTGATTTATCGTGTGATCAGATAGCTCTTATATTGAGAGCTGCAGATGAATCTCGTGTCGTAAAAGCCCGCTCCATGAGTCAGGTATTTAAAAGTATTGTTCCTTATTTATCTACTCCTTTTAAAAAAGAGCTTTCTTATCAATCTGTAAGAAGCAAGTCATACAATGCAGAAGACCGTGATAAAGTAGTAGCAATTCGCACGTTAGAGAAGATGATCACAAAAATAAATAGCTACTAAATTCCGTGTGTAAAGTGTGATATATGGTCTGTTGACCACGGGTACTAAAGGGTACAACTTAAAGTTGTACTTGTGAAGAAAGTTAACTAATTGTTCTTTTGACTTATGAAATCAAACATTTATTTTTTATAGTGTTCGATGGAAATAAAAAAAGGAAGTTGAACATTTAATTATGAAACTATGTTTACAAACATTTCATGGGGCAATTACATCGTTGTGATTGTATTGCTATTGGCAAGTTGGTATTTATTTATTGGATTGCGATTTTATTTTGTAGAGATCAAAGAAATTGTGACAGGAAAGTGGACCATTCGGAATTGCAGGAGTAAGGATTTAGAAATTCATTATGATGTAGTTCAGCCGCAAACTTTTACTGATACTTCATTGCAGCCATCATTTGGAGAGCCAGAAGAATCTATTATTAATATAGATGCTTTTGTAGAAGGATTGAAAAATGTTGTAAAAGAGGCAGCTCAAAGAAAATTAGTCAAAACAGAGTTTCAGAGTTATCTCAGTTTGCTCCTTTGTGAGTTTCCATCTATTAAAAACTCCCCCTTTAGATCCTCAGTCAGTGAAATGATAATCTCAGAATGCAATAAGCTAGATTTTATAAGTTTAAGTCAGGTAGAGGTAGAAGAATTATGGAACGAAAATGAATAAGAATAATAAAAGATTGTGGAGGAATTGCCCCTGTCCGTTTCAGTGCGGTATGGCTTAATGTGACAGGAATGAGAAATTGAGACAGTGGCATGCTCTGCATTATTTTTAATGATTTGAACTATAAAACAAGGTATTATGAAGAAGTGCATCAGGAATTTAAAGAAAGAGAACCGACAAAATAGAATTATCGGTGTTAGCATTTTGGTATTGCTAGTATTCAGCTATCAAGGATATGGACAAGATGGGCTTGCGGGAATCAATGAAGCGAACCAAAAAGTACGGAGTTATTTTGATGCAGGTACCCAATTGATGTATGCTATTGGTGCATTACTTGGGCTGATCGGCGCCGTTAAGGTATATCAGAAATGGAATGCGGGTGATCCTGATACGGGAAAAGTAGCGGCGGCCTGGTTTGGCAGCTGTGTTTTTCTAGTTGTAGTTGCCACCGTGATAAAATCATTTTTTGGAGTTTAAAACGCTATAAATATGGAAAATACGGTATATCATATCAACAAAGGAATCAATAAAAGTATCGAATTCAAAGGTTTAAAAGCGCAATACATTTGGTATTTTGGAGCAGGAATAGTAGTATTAATGATCCTTTTTTCAATCATGTATATAATCGGATTTCCCTCCTATATTTCCTTAGGAATTATAGGTATTGGAGGAACCGTGATGGTTGTAAAAGTTTATAAAATGAGTCATAAGTACGGAGAGTTTGGGATGATGAAAGAGTTAGCGAAAAGACAATTGCCTAAAGCAATCAAGACTCAAAGTAGGAGCGTTTTTAAAATGCGAAAACTATAGCGAACGGAATGAAGAGACAGTTAAATTGAGATGATGATGGATAAAACGATGGAGGCTATTTTGCCATTAATGGATATTGAACACGATTGTATTCTATCCAAACAGGGAGACATTACTGTAGTATTCAAAGCAGAACTACCAGAAATATTTACGCTATCTGATCAGGAGTATGAGTCATTTCACCAAGCGTGGGTGAAGGCCATAAAGTTATTGCCGAAATTTAGCGTTTTTCACAAGCAAGACTGGTTCATCGATAGTAAGCATCAACCGCATTTTGAAAATGATGACCATAGTTTTCTTAGTCGCTGCAGTGAACGATTCTTTAATGAACGTCCTTTTTTAGACCATTCATGCTACATTTTCTTGACTAAAAAACCAGGGGGAAGAAAG
>CAXBGV010000002.1:0-34649 GCA_963975235.1 uncultured Flavobacterium sp.
CAATAGATCAAAATTAGCTGGTGGATAACTGTCGCAATGTAAAAAATACAAGAGATCACCTGTTGCCTGTCTTGTTCCAGCATTCATTTGCTTGGCTCTTCCTTTTTCAGATTGAATGAAGGTCAGCGCTCGATGGTTAGGAATGAATTTTTGAGAACCATCTGAACTGCCACCATCAACAATTATAATCTCATAATCAACTTTTTTTGATAGTACATTTTCTAAATGCAATAAAAGCCGATGGATGCCATCGACTTCATTGTATATAGGTATAATTATGGATATTTTAGTCATTTAAACTCCAGTTGTAGGTTTTAAATTTTACTGATGCTTTACTGTTTATTTTCACAATACTATACTGATTTAAAAAATCAATCACTGTTCCTTTAGTTTTAAAATCTCCTGAAAACCAGCTGAATATTTCTGATATTTCAATTTTATTTGCTGTAATAGTATTTTTCGTTTTATCATTTACAAACGATTTAGCTACGCTTTCCAACTGTTTTTCAACCTTAGCTTCAGTGTAAGCTTCGTTTAGTAAATTAGGACAAGAGAAGGAGGCACAATTAATAGCAAAGTGAATTCTAGGCTCATTCATTTTTCGTAAAATTTCGTGCTCTACTTCTTCTAAGCTGTATTTTTTAGCACCTATGGTAAAAAACTTTTTACCCCAAGGATTGCTTATGTTTTTTATACTTTTTACAGGATAATTATCTAAAATTAGTTTGACAGTAAAAGCATTGTATGTATTAATCCAATAGGCTAGAACAGCATTTTTTGACCAAGATTTTTCTGGAGAATTTTTAGCTAAGTCATCAAGATAAGATTGCAGTTTGTTAGCATCTTTTTGAAAACCTTTGTAGTCTACATTTCCTTGTGGCGAAACGTGTTTTTGTAATAACTCATTCCACTGTTGGTGATTTATTTTTTGACTTGTAGTACTTATCTCTTTAGTAATTATATATTGTTTTTCAGGAAGAGTTTTGACGTTTTTGGCACATAATAATAAAGGCACGAATGCCATGATAATAGCTAGTTTTTTCATAGTTGTTTTTTTTAAATAGACGAGATTTTTAGAGATTCCTGACAAATTATTTTCTGAAAGCTATTTTATAGCTCAAACTAAATAATAGTTTTATAATTTGGCGTAAAGCCCAAAGTTTAAAGTTGGAGCTAAAGGAGCATTATCAATTCCAAAAGCACCTATCGTTGCGATATTTACCCCAAATTTACCTTCAATAAATTCGTAGTTACCTTTGATAGCAAAAGCATTATAGGTTTGTCTATCTAAAGTTGATGCCCATTGGAATGGGTCGTTAGTAAAAGCATTCTCTTTAGCAATTGGGTTTCTGGTATCTAAAACTAGTATTAAATGTCCTTTTGGAATAATATTATAACCTAATTCAAAAGTAGCTTTGAGGTAATCAGAATACTCATTGTTCATATAGCCATAACCAATGTTTCCAAAGTAGTACCATTTTTTATAGCTTGATCCTGCACTTAAATAAGGAGTAATGGTTGTAGCATTGATCCCGGTTGTTTTTACTACCAGATCAGCATCTTTCTTAATTGAATTTGCTGAATATAGAATACCCGAACTAATTTTCCAGTTTTTATCTACTAATTTATATTTTAGGCCTAAGCTTATATTTCCAAGTCCAGAAATAGTATTAGATACATTTTCAGCGTTATACGAAGCTATTTTGTACGGGACTATTATTTGGCCTTCTAATTTGCTTGTGATCCCATGCTCTGCGTAAGCTTGTATTGTATTATCGGTATAATTGCCTCGATCATCTAGTTTTTTTCCATCAAATTGTAATGAACTATAACTTAGTGTTGTTAGGCCTAATTGTAGATATGTTGCGCCTTTTTCTCTAGTCCAAGGACTTTGAGCATATAGGCATTGGCTAATGTAAAATAAACTTACAAGGGTTGTCAATAGAATTTTTTTCATTTTTTATCGTTTTAATTTGTTATTTTTTTGCTTTACTTCAAATAAATGTTTGGTTATGTATGTTACGTTGTTTCTGCGTAATACTACAAGTAGTAGCTCTTGCGTTACAACACAAAACATTTTTATCCCAAAATATTGTTTCACATTTTTAGTAGAAGTTGTATTTCAAAATAAAAAACCTGCTTCATAATGATGCTCTTTACTAATAAGTCGCACAGTTCATAGTTTCCTGACACGATTATTATTATAAATTTCAAATAAAACGAAATAACTCTTCCTCTTTAGCCTACGTGAAATTCAGTAAGTGTCTCATTTTTAGTTTTTTTGTGTTTTTGAATGGTAAAAGAAATTTTAAATACTCTTTAGGATTTCGTATATTCTAATGGTTATAATAGTTGAAGATAAAAAAACTAGGCGCAAGAACAAAAATGTTTTGGCTAGCCGTGCTGATACTTGGTAACCTTTAAAATTTTAAAAAGTTACAAGGATTTACTATTTCATTCAACGTTAATGATTGTTTTATGTTGATTGTGAAAGAGAAATTAGAAATTCGTCAATTTAGAGGTAGATTGCCTTTGAATCAAACTTGTTTTGATTATTTTGGTCGAAAATTCTGCTTCCGATTTATTTTCTAACCTATTTACCAACATAGTAGTTGCAGTTTCGCCAATGAATTTTCCGTGTTGGCTAATAGTTGTAATCGTAGGAGTTACATGCTGTGTTAGTTTTCCATTGGTGAAACAAATCATTGCCATTTCTTCAGGAATTTTATAATTCATTGCTTTGATTAGGTCTAATGATACTATGGCCGAACTCTCTTCGAGACATAATAATCCGTCGATTGATTTATCAGCAAGGACAATTTTCATGGCTGTTTCTAAATCTTCGTTTTTTGAAATACGCACAATAATTTTTTCATTAACAGGAAAATTATTGTCGGTTAATGCTTTCTTATAACCTTCGACTCTTAATTTACCCACGCTTAAATTATCAATAACCGAAACCACTGCAATTTTTTTACAGCCTGTTTTAATGAGGTGATCTGTAGCGTGGCGGGCTCCTTCAAAATCACTAACGATTACTTTATCACAATCAATAGCATCAGTAATGCGATCAAAAAGTACGATAGGAACACCTTGATTTACGGCATCTATTAAATGGGTGAAATCTTGATTGATCTGTGTTTCTTCGGCGATCGAAATGATAAAACCATCAATAGTACCGCTTTTTAATAGTTCGACAGTATTGACTTCTTTCTCGAATGATTCATTCGAAATGCACGAAATTAAGCTATAACCAAGCGCTGACGCTTTCTCTTCAATACCTACAAAAACTTCGGTGAAAAAGCTATTCATGATATTGGGAATAATAACGCCTAATGTTTTTGTTTTTTTATTCAAAAGGCTCAATGCTACTTTATTTGGTTTGTAGTGGTGCGCTTTTGCAAATTCTTGAATTTTTTCCTTTGTTTTTAAACTGATGTCGTGACTGTCATTCAAAGCTTTAGAAACGGTTGCAATGGATACATTAAATTCGGCTGCGATTTGTTTTAATGTAATTCTTGGTATCATCAGGGTGGATTATAGTTTTAAAAGCTGTGCTAATTTAAAATAAATTATAGTCATTTTCAATTTAAATAAAATGTTTTTATGCCTGCTAATTTGGTTTTTTTTCATTTAGATAAAAAAGTTACTTAAACCTTTACGTAATCTTTTGTAAAGATTTTTAAAAAGGGTAAATAAGCTGTATTTGTAAGGAAATCAACTGTTTACAGATCTTTAAGTTGTTTTTTGAATTTCATAGAAAAGCAGCTGCTTAATTGTTGATATCCTAATTTTAAGCTGAAATAATAATGAATAATATATTTTTACTAAAGTAAATAGTTCAATTAAATAATATAATAACAAATAATATGTACTACATAGGATTTGACATCGGAAGTTCTTCAGTAAAAGTAGCTATTGTTGAAATAGCTACTGGAAAAAGCGTTGGCGTTGTTCAGGAACCCGAAGCAGAAATGGAAATGCTAGCTCTAAAAAACGGTTGGGCAGAGCAGAAGCCTGAAGAGTGGTGGATACATTGTTGTAACGCGGTTGCCAAATTGAAAAAGAAATATGCTATTTCGAGAACTCAAATCAAAGGAATTGGGATTTCGTACCAAATGCATGGTCTTGTTTTGGTAGATAGAAATGGTGCGCCTTTGCGTAAATCTATCATTTGGTGTGATAGTCGTGCGGTTGCCATTGGTAACGAAGCGTTTCAATCAATCGGAGAAGAAAAATGCGTTTCACATTTACTAAATTCTCCAGCTAATTTCACAGCTTCAAAATTGAAGTGGGTGAAAGAAAATGAACCTGAGATTTACAGTCAAATCTATAAATTCATGTTGCCTGGTGATTATATCGCTTATAAACTTTCGAATGTAATCAATACAACGATTTCAGGATTGTCTGAAGGGATTATGTGGGATTTTAAGAACGATACCGTTGCTGATTTCCTATTAGAACATTATGGTATTGATGCAGCCTTGGTTCCGGATATCGTAGACACTTTTGGTTTGCAATCTACAGTGGATGAAAAGGGAGAATTAGAAATTGGACTAGTAGCAGGAACGCCTATTTTTTACAGAGCAGGTGATCAGCCTAATAATGCTTTATCATTAAATGTATTCAATCCAGGTGAAGTGGCAGCTACAGGTGGAACATCTGGTGTTGTCTATGCTGTTACCGATAATTTATCAGGGAAAGAAAGTACTCGTGTGAATAATTTTGCACACGTTAATTACACTAAAAGTAATCCTAGAATAGGAAAGTTATTAAATATCAATGGTGCTGGCATTCAATACCGCTGGTTGTTAAACAATTTGGCTGTAAGTTCTTATGAGGAGATGAATAATCTAGCTTCAGAAGTTCCTGTTGGTGCTGATGGAGTGTGTATGCTCCCTTTTGGAAACGGTGCCGAAAGAATGCTAAACAACAAAGACATAGGAACGCGATTAGTGAATATTAACTTGAATAATCATAACAAAGCGCACGTATGCAGAGCTGCTTTGGAAGGAATTGCATTTTCATTTGTGTACGGAATGGATATTTTAAAAGCAGATGGTAGCGAAGTCAACGTAATGAGAGCTGGGAATGATAATTTGTTCCGTTCGGAGATTTTTTCGAATACTGTGGCAACTTTAATCGGACACGAAATAGAGATTTACAATACTACTGGAGCGATTGGAGCAGCGAGAGCTTCAGGACTTCATGAAGGGAACTATGAGAAGTACGGCAAACTGATCATGGAGAATGACCATGTAATGACGTATATGCCATTTAAGGACAAAGCACCTTACCTGGCAGCATACCAACTTTGGAAAAACGAACTTGAATTAATAATTAATAAATAACATAGATATGGCAATTATAGGGAACAAAGAATACTTCAAAGGAATTGGAGATATTAAATTTGAAGGAGCAGCATCTGACAATCCATTAGCATTCAAATACTACAACCCAGACCAAGTAGTAGCGGGTAAAACAATGCGTGATCATTTTAAATTTTCTATTGCATACTGGCATACCTTCTGTGGTCAAGGATCTGACCCGTTTGGACCAGGAACGCAAAGTTTTCCTTGGGATCAACCTACAGATGCGCTTGCTGCTGCAAAAGAAAAAGCAGATGCAGCTTTTGAATTTACTACAAAAATGGGATTTGGATACTACTGTTTCCATGATTACGATTTGATTCAAGAGGGTGCTACTTTTGGAGAATCAGAAAGTAGATTGGCTGCAATCACCGAATATTTGAAAGAAAAACAAGCCGCTTCAGGAGTAAAATTACTTTGGGGAACTGCAAATGCTTTTTCAAACCCACGTTACATGAACGGTGCAGCAACGAATCCAGACTTTAATGTTTTGGCTAGAGCGGGTGGTCAAGTAAAATTGGCTTTGGACGCAACGATTGCTCTAGGTGGTGAAAACTACGTATTCTGGGGTGGACGTGAAGGATATATGTCTTTATTGAACACCGATATGGGTAGAGAATTAGACCACATGGGACAATTCTTGAGAACGGCTCGTGATTATGCACGTGCACAAGGTTTTAAAGGGAATTTCTTGATTGAACCAAAACCAATGGAGCCAATGAAACACCAATATGATTTTGATAGCGCAACTGCCATCGGATTTTTACGTGCTCAAGGGTTGGACAAAGATTTCAAAATGAATATCGAAGTAAATCACGCGACGTTGGCGCAACATACTTTTCAACACGAGATTGATGTTGCTGCTCAAGCAGGAATGTTAGGAAGTTTAGATGCTAACCGTGGTGATTACCAAAACGGATGGGATACTGACCAGTTTCCTAACAACATTCAAGAAACTACTGAGGCTATGTTAGTGTTCTTAAAAGCAGGTGGTCTGCAAGGTGGTGGAGTTAATTTTGATGCGAAAATCAGAAGAAACTCAACGGATATGGAAGATGTTTTCCATGCACACATTGGTGGAGCAGATACTTTTGCAAGAGCATTATTGACTGCAGATAAAATCATTACATCATCGGCTTATGACAAATTAAGAGCAGATCGTTACAGTTCATTCGACTCTGGAAATGGAAAAGCTTTTGAAGATGGAAAATTATCAATGCAAGATTTATACAAAATTGCACACGAAAACGGAGAGCTTAATTTACAAAGTGGTAAACAAGAACTTTTCGAAAATATAATTAACCAATATATTTAATTAACCTTTTTATTTTTTGGATTAGTGATTATTAGTAGAGAGAAGTAGTTTGTTTACTACTTCTCGTTACTGTTTTATATCCTAATCAAAAACGGCATCAAACACTATTTTAAAATAACCATTAAACCAATTCAACTTATGTCAACATCATCTAATTCGGCCTATTTATGGCGACTTACCTTAGTAGCAACACTGGGAGGACTTCTTTTTGGTTACGATACTGCGGTAATTTCAGGAACGGTAAGTTCACTAGAAAAATTCTTTGTCCAGCCCTTTGGACTATCAGAAGTGGCATCAAATGCGCGACTTGGGTTTTTAGTATCCAGTGCACTAATAGGTTGTATTATTGGAGGTGTTTTTGGAGGTTTAATTAGCAAAAAATACGGTAGAAAAAAGGGGTTGGTACTAGCAGCTTGTTTATTTTTGCTATCTGCTATTGGGTCTGCCATGCCAGAGATGTTTGTAAAACCTATAGGCGAACGGGACCACACTTTTTACACTCTTTTTATAATTTATAGAATAATTGGAGGGATTGGTGTAGGACTGGCTTCTATGTTATCTCCTTTATATATTGCCGAAATTGCGCCTGCTGAAAGTAGAGGAAAGCTGGTTTCAATGAATCAGTTTGCAATCATTTTTGGAATGCTAGTCGTCTATTTTGTAAACTATTTTATAGCAAGGCATGGCGATGCTACTTGGCTTAATACCATCGGATGGAGATGGATGTTCGCTTCAGAGATTATTCCAGCAGCTTTATTTTTACTGTTTTTATTCTCGGTGCCAGATACGCCTAGATCACTAGTATTACAAGCTAAAGAAGATCAAGCTTTGGCTGTTTTAATAAAAGTAAATGGACCAGAAATTGCACAAAATATCCTTGCCGATATAAAAAATACAGTTACAACGCACTCAGGAAAATTATTCTCGTACGGTTTACCTGTAATAATTATAGGTGTTTTAATTTCAGTTTTTCAGCAATTTGTGGGCATCAACGTAGTATTGTATTATGCTCCAGAAATTTTTAAAAGCATGGGGTCAGGAACAGATACAGCTTTATTACAAACCATAATTGTTGGAGCAATAAACTTAATTTTTACAGTGTTAGCCATTCAAACAGTTGATAGGATTGGTCGTAAACCCTTAATGATCATTGGAGCTTTGAGCATGTCAATTGCCATGTTTGCATTAGGGACTTCCTTTTTTACAAATTCATTAGGGATGTTCTCGCTAATATGCATGTTAGTATATGTAGCGGGATTTGCGATGAGTTGGGGACCCGTTGCTTGGGTTTTATTAGCGGAAATTTTCCCAAATAATATTCGCGGAAAAGCATTGGCCGTAGCCGTTGCTGCACAATGGGTTTCGAATTATTTAGTGTCTTGGACTTTTCCGATAATGGATAAAAACAGCTATTTAATACAACAGTTCAATCATGGATTCGCCTACTGGGTTTATGGATTTATGGGACTTTTAGCCATGCTTTTTGTATGGAAATTTATCCCAGAGACTAAAGGGAAAACTTTAGAGGAAATGAACCAGTTATGGGATAAAAAAGAGAATAATATTTAAACTAAAAACAAACTAAAATAAACGAAAATGAAATTTTTTATTGACACAGCAAATTTAAGTGAGATTGCCGAAGCACAAGCCTTAGGAGTTTTAGACGGAGTTACAACAAACCCATCATTAATGGCAAAAGAAGGAATTACGGGAGCGGATAATATTTTGAAACATTATGTAGCCATTTGCAACATTGTAGATGGAGACGTTTCTGCCGAAGTAATTGCAACAGATTATGAAGGAATGATACGTCAAGGAGAAGAATTGGCTGCTTTACATCCTCAAATCGTGGTGAAATTGCCTATGATTGCTGCAGGTATAAAAGCGTGTAAATATTTCTCTGATAAGGGAATTAGAACCAATGTAACTCTTGTGTTTTCAGTGGGTCAAGCCTTATTAGCAGCCAAAGCAGGTGCAACCTATGTTTCGCCATTCTTAGGACGTCTAGATGATATCTGTACTGATGGAATGGGTTTAATTGCCGAAATCAGACAAGTATATGACAATTACGATTTTGGAACACAAACTCTTTCTGCTTCTGTTCGTAACACGATGCATGTGATCAATTGTGCCAAAGTAGGTTCAGATGTGATGACAGGTCCATTGTCTTCAATCACTGGTTTGTTAAAACACCCATTGACAGATAGCGGATTAGCACAATTTTTAGCCGATTACCAAAAAGGAAACTAAGTTTAATTGTTTTTTTGTAATAAGGTACTCTAAGATAAAGTTGTAAATCAATAGTTTTGAATACTAAGCAATCATAATAAAATGGATACAGCAGTATTTTATAAAATCAAAAATAGCAAGGGCATGGAACTTGAAGTCTCGAACTACGGGGCAACTATTTGTAGTTTAAAAGTAAGTAATAAATATGGGTTGCAAACCAATGTTGTTGTTGGTTTAGAGGAAATAGAGGATTATTTACAAAGTCCCTATACCGAAGCAAATTTGTATTTAGGGAGTAGTATAGGAAGATATGCAGGTCGTATTTCGAGTGGTGGTTTTACCATAGGAAATAAATCCTATTATCTAAAAAACACAAATGGCGTTCATCTACATGGGGGATTAGGTTTTGATAAAAAATTATGGACATTAAAAAGCAAAGAATTAAATGCAGTACATCTCACCTATACTAGCCCACATTTGGAAGATGGGTATCCAGGTGATTTAGTAGTAGAAGCTTTATTTGAATTAAATGACGACAATTGTCTTACAATAACCTATTCAGCAACTACGACAGAAGCCACACCAGTAAATTTAACTTGTCATCCCTACATAAATCTAAATGGTTTTGGAACAGTGTTAGATCACGAATTATGGATTAATAGCACGAAGCATATGGAAGTAGACGATAAATTACTGCCAACAGGCGCTATTCTGAATTCTGAAAATACGGCATTCGATTATTCGATAGCAACTAAAGTCAATAAGTCAAATTTTCAAGGCTTAGACGATACATTTGTTATGGATGAGGGCGATTTAAAAGCGAGGATTACGGGTTCTAAAAGTGGAATAACAATGAGCATATTTCATAAACAGCCTGCAATGGTTGTTTATACCCCCAAATTATTTCCTGAACTTAAATTTAAAAATAATCTAGGAACTGGTCCTTTTGCTGCAATATGTTTTGAACCTCAAAATTTTCCTGATGCACCTAATCAAAGTACTTTTCCCAATTCGATACTTTATCCTAATGAGGTGTACAAGAATGAAATTGTTTTTCAATTTGTAGTCAAGTAGTAGATTGGGGTACTACAATCGTAAATGCGATTTGTTAATAGGATCTGTTTTATCCTTGGTTGATTACTAAATTTCTTTTTAAAAGGATTACCACATTGTAAAACAGCAATTATACATCAATTGTTGCCTAACATGCATCAAATGTACTTGTTGTTGTGAGTTTGCCTGCGGTATCTTTACAAATCAGTTTTTATATAATTCCAATTTATTCGATTTAAAAATTATTACATTCTAATATTTTGGCCAAATATGATAGTAAAACTGTTTGTTATAACTATTTATAAACCAACTTGGATTTTTTAACCATCATAAGTAACAACAAATGAAGCATTTTCGTGTAGATGCTTCAAAAGAATAGAAATAGCGAGTGGATTACCGATAATTTGAGTCGGCTATATAGATCATGAAAAAATTAACTAAACTATAAAATAATGAACAAGCAACTAAATACACTTTCGTTTGCTTTGCTGTTTGTGTTGTCAAATGGAATTGCACAAACCAAAAAGCATTTGGATACCTCCAAACCTGTCGAAGAACGTATTTCACTTTTGATGAAAGAAATGACATTGGAAGAGAAAGTCGGACAAATGAATCAGTACAATGGCTCCTGGGATTTTACAGGTCCGAAGCCAGTAGGTGGCTCTGAGGAAGAAAAATACGAGCACATCAAAAAGGGATGGGTTGGATCACTTTTAAGCGTTCGTGGAGTAAAGGAGGTGCGAGCAGTTCAAAAAATTGCAGTCGAAGAAACTCGATTAGGGATTCCGCTCATTTTTGGTTTTGATGTCATTCATGGGTACAAGACTTTGAGTCCGATTCCGTTAGCTGAAGCAGCAAGTTGGGATATGGCGGCAATCAAAAATTCGGCTCGAGTGGCGGCTGATGAAGCGGCTTCGTCTGGTTTGAACTGGACATTTGGTCCGAACGTTGATGTATCAAATGATGCAAGATGGGGTCGTGTAATGGAAGGCGCTGGTGAAGATCCTTATTTAGGAAGTAAAATCGCTACTGCTAGGGTAACGGGTTTTCAAGGCGAAAAATTAGATGACTTTAAAACTATCGCTGCTTGTGCTAAACATTTTGCTGCCTACGGATATGTAGAAGCAGGAAAAGAATACAATATTGTTGATATGAGTAATTCTAAATTGTACAATTCGGTTTTGCCACCTTTTAAAGCAGCTGTTGATGCGGGTGTACGTACGTTTATGAACTCCTTCAACACCTTGAACGGAATTCCTGCTACAGGAAATAGCTTTTTGCAAAGAGATATTTTGAAAGGAGCATGGGGATTTAATGGATTTGTTGTTTCTGACTGGGCGTCGATTGCCGAAATGATTACACATGGTTATGCTTCAGATGGAGCAGACGCTGCCAAAAAAGCAGCTATTGCAGGATCAGATATGGATATGGAATCGCATATTTATGTAACCGAATTGGTTTCATTAGTAAAAAACGGAGTGGTAAAAGAGTCGGTAATCGACGATGCAACACGCAGAATTTTACGCGTAAAATTTGAATTAGGGTTATTTGATGATCCGTACAAATATTGCGACGAAGCTCGTGAAAAAGCAAGTATTGGTAGTAAAGCACATAATGATGATGTGCTAGACATGGCTAAAAAATCTATCGTTCTACTTAAGAACGAAAAAAATCTATTGCCCTTGAAAAAATCGGGAGCAAAGATTGCTTTGATAGGCGCTTTGGCTAGTGACAAAAATAGTCCTTTGGGGAGCTGGCGTATCGCGGCTGATGACAACACGGCTGTTTCAGTGCTTGAGGGAATGCAACAGTACAAAAACAATAGTTTGGTATATGCTAAAGGAACAGATGTAGCAACGAACAAACAAGTTTTTGTAAACGAAGTCGAAATTAATTCGGCCGATTTTTCTGGATTTGATGCAGCAAAAAAAGCAGCAAAAGAAGCCGAAGTAGTGGTGATGGTATTGGGTGAAATTGGTTTTCAAAGTGGTGAAGGTCGCAGTAGAACCGAACTTGGTTTGCCAGGAAATCAACAACAATTGTTAGAAGAGATTTACAAAGTGAACCCAAATATTGTCTTGGTATTGAATAATGGACGCCCTTTGTCTTTGCCTTGGGCTGCCGAAAATATTCCGGCTATTGTTGAAGGATGGCAGTTGGGTACGCAATCAGGTAATGCAATCGCGCAGGTATTGTATGGAGATTACAACCCAAGCGGAAAATTACCAATGTCATTTCCTAGAAACGTGGGGCAATGTCCTATTTATTACAATTCATTTAGTACAGGCCGACCTGTAAACAAAGAGCAAAATGTGTTTTGGTCACATTATAGTGATGTCGAAAAAACACCGTTATATCCATTTGGGTATGGTCTAAGCTACACCTCTTTCGAATATAAAAATTTAAAAATAAGCAATAGCTCTTATAATAAGGGAGAGAAAATTGAACTTTCTGTCGAGGTTACTAATACAGGGAAGTTGGACGGAAAAGAAGTAGTTCAATTATATATTAATGATGTAGCAGCGAGTATAGTGCGTCCAGTAAAAGAGTTGAAAGGCTTTGAACTTGTAGCACTGAAAAAAGGAGAAACAAAAACGGTGAAGTTTACATTGACAGAACAAGAACTTGGGTTTTACGACAACCAAGGTAAATTTCTAGTTGAACCAGGAGTTTTTAATGTAATGGTTGGATGGAACTCTAGTGAAGGATTGACAAGCAAATTTGAACTAAAATAATACTGAAAACGCCAAAGTAAAATAAGTTGATTCTAAAACAATTGCCTGATTGTTGAGGAAAGTTATAACCTGAGTCCGATTAATTTTAAGTAATTAGTCGTGCTTGGGTTTTTGGCATAAAATGAAAATTTTTATCGCGAGTCTAAATCAATACGATTTGTTTTTGTACTATTGTTTGTCTCGTTTTATATTTACTATTTTCGAATAACATTTTTGACACCTACTTTACCTATGTTCAGTAAACTACCCTATTATATTTTAATTTTTGACGTGTACCCAAGTTAAACCCGCCATAACCTCCAAATCCTAGCCTAAATTGGTCCCTTATGGAATACCGAATGCTACGTTCCGTTTTACACTGTTTTCCTTTGCCGTCTTTTCCCAAGATAAATTTGAAAACTACCAATTTCAAAGCATACAAGAAGCGCGCTCGCAAAGGGCTATTTCGTCTATAAATCAAGATGAAAATGGCTTTATTTGGGTTGGAACTAATGGTGCCGGGCTGTATAGGTATGATGGAGTACATTATTATTCATACGAATACAATGCAAAAGTAACGAGTTCAATAAATAGTAACTTGATTTATGCAACTTACATTGATCATAAAAACAATCTGTGGGTAGGAACGGATGAGGGCTTGTGTGTGTACAATAGAGACCTTGATAATTTCACAAACATAAATATTCAAGATGTTATCGCAAAAGGATATAACGAACCCATATCTGTTAAAACAATAATAGAGGACGACCATGGAAATTTAATTCTAGGTACCTATGGTTTTGGTGTTTTTAAGTTTAATATCAAAACCTTGAAAGTGACTTTGATGCAGTCGCCATTGTTACAGCGTTCGAACCTTCAGGTCCATTATTCAGCAAAAAACAAACAAGGTACTATTTTCTTAGCAACTGGATATGGATTGCTTTCGATCGATTCCTACGGGACCGTTTCGCAAGTGTATAAAGACAAATTTAAAAAAGAACCGATAGATTTTGAAATTGAAACGCTTGCCGTAGATAGTTTTGGTTTTTTATGGGTAGGGACTACCAATCAAGGTTTGTTGCGCATTAAAACAGATGCCGATAATTATCAATACGAAGCGTTTCCGGTTACTAAGAATAAAGTACTCGCGGTACTACAAAGTAAAAATGGGGACATGATTTGCGGTACAGAGAACGATGGTTTACTAATCGTCAATCATAAAGGAGAAGTTTTAAAGCAGTATTTACACAGCAAGTACAATAACTTTAGTCTAAAATCCAATTCGGTTTGGTCATTGTATCAAGACAAAGAAAAACGATTGTGGTTGGGGTACTACAACAAAGGTCTAGGTGTTTTTGCCAAACCAAACAACAAATTCATGGCTGTTGAATCTCTTTTGAACAATGAAAATTCCCTTCAAACAAGTTCTGTTACAGGAGTAGTGCGGGACAAAACCGGGAAATTGTTAATCAGTACAGAAGGCGGTGGACTTGATATCTACGATCCTAATACCAAAAGAATCATTCACGTTAACAATAAGAATCAAGGTTATTATTCAGGTTTAAAGTCGGAAGATATTCAAACTATTTTCATCGATAGCAAGCAAAATTTTTGGGTAGGAAGCTGGAGTGGTGGGATTTACTTTTTGAAAAACGGAATTAATCGTTTTATAAATTACAACACCTCAAACACCGCTGGTTTGAAGTCTAATCGCGTTTTTAGTTTCTCAGAAGATGCGACGGGTCGTATTTGGATCGGTACTTTTATCAAAGGACTGCATTATTATGATCCATCTAAAAACGCTTTTGTGCACTGCGACAGCAAACCGTTTGTTGCTAGTGCATTAGATAAAGCCTATGTTCGAAAGGTATTTGTAGACTCTGATAATGATGTTTGGGTGGGTACAATTTTAGGACTGTATAAAGTTCATGTAGAGAATCAAAACAGCTTCAAAGTGAGTTCTATGCGTGAGGCGATGTTCAAAAATATGACGAAGCACAACAGTATTCAGACTATTTTGTCGATCTATGAATCGAATGATAAAACAATTTGGATTGGTAGTGATGGAGGTGGTTTGTTTAGCTACAATAAGAAAACTAAAGTATTCACCAATTACAATGATTATCCGGGTTTTAAAGAAAGATCGGTTCGTGCCATTATATCCGATAATAGTGGTTGCTTGTGGGTGAGCGGTGGACTAGGTTTAACCAAAATTGATTTTAAAGAGAAAAAGAGCACCAATTTTACCAAGGATGATGGGCTTATTGCAAATGAGTTCAATAATAACGCAGTATTCAAAGACGGCAATGGTCAATTGTATTTTGGAAGTTATGAAGGGATGAATTATTTTAATCCAAATAAAATCAAAAAAACAGATAAATCTCCGAGTTTGTACTTGAGTGATTTTAAAATTTTTAACAAATCAGTGAATCCGAACGATGAGGATTCACCGTTAAGCAAAGTGATTTCGCAAACAAGGGAGGTGGTTTTAAATTACACGCAATCTGTGTTTTCGATAGAATATGTGGGAATTAATTATAACTTTTTAAAGAAAAATCAATATGCGTATTTCCTCGAGGGTTTCGAAAAAAACTGGAATTATGTGGGAAGTAATCGCGTGGCTACCTATACCAACTTAGCGCCTGGGGATTATGTATTTAAAGTTAAAGCAGCCAATGCAGATGGTTCATGGAGTAATGCACCCTTAGAATTAAAAATAACAATATTGCCGCCTTGGTGGAAAACCATTTGGGCTTACTTTTTTTATACTCTGATTGTCTTGGGGATTATTTTATATCTCAACAAAATTTATCAAAATCGTTTTAAGGCAAAACAAGCTATTTTATTCGAAAAAGAAAAAACGCAACAGCTAGAAAAATTAAACAACAAGAAGTTGCAGTTTTTTACGAATATCTCGCACGAGTTTAGAACACCTTTGACTTTGATTATTAATCCGTTGGAGGATTTGCTACAAACAAAAAAACTGTCCCCTGAGATTCACAGTAAATTGGTGACGATTCATAAAAGTTCAGATAGACTCTCCCGATTAATCAACGAATTGATGGATTTTAATAAATTTCAGTTCAATAAAGTCTTTTTGCAAGTAAAAAAAATTGAGCTAGTTGCTTTCATTGAAGAGGTGATCAGCTATTTTGATGAAGAAGCGAATGCTCGAAATATCACCATCGAATTTAATCCTTCGGTCGAACGATTGGTAGATTGGTTGGATCCGAAAATGGTTGAGAAAATTATTTTTAACATTATTTCTAATGCATTCAAATTCACACCAGATGATGGTTTTATTCGAATAGAGCTTGATAAAGAAACCACTGAAAATGCACTTATAATTGATGGTGAGGTTGTGCCTAGTTTTTCGATCAAAATTATAGATACAGGTTCTGGAATTCAGAAAAAAGACATAAACAGAATTTTTGACCGTTTTTACCAAGTCAATAGTTTGAATAAAGTGTATTATGGTAGTACGGGTATTGGACTTGAAGTTGTAAAGGAATTTGTCGAATTGCACAAAGGAAAAATAAGTGTTGCAAGTCAGGTGGGTGAGGGAACACAGTTTACAGTCACATTTCCGTTAGGGAATTCCTTTTACAATGATGCTGAAATAGTTGACGAAACCTATGTTATCGAAAAGCATCAATCCAAAAAAATCCTTGCACCGCTTGTATTGAATGAAGATGATGGAGAAGATACTATTGAACATGTTGATAAAGCCTACACTGTTTTGATCGTAGAGGACAATGCTGAGTTACGTAATTACTTAAAACAAGAATTGAGTAAAACCTACAAAGTGCTTGTGGCTCTAAATGGAAAAAAAGGCTATAAGATGGCAATTGAAAAACTACCTGATTTAATTGTAACCGATGTTATCATGCCGGTAATGGATGGCTTGCAACTATGCAAAAAAATCAAGGGCGATCTTAAAACAAGCCATATTCCCTTGTTGATGTTGTCTGCCAAAGCGATGGTAAAAGACCGATTGGAAGGGATTGATTCTGGTGCCGATTTGTATTTGAGTAAACCTTTTGATATGGATATCTTGAGGTCAAGTCTCGCACAATTGATCAGTAGTAGACAAATTATGTTCAAAAAATTCTACAGCGGTATAACAAAGGATGGCAAGGAAAAAACAACCACATTAGACAATGAGTTTATTCAAAAAACATTACATTTTATTACGGAAAATATTACCGATTCGCAGTTGAGTGTTGAGTCGCTCTCGTCAAAATTATTCCTGAGTCGCAGTCAACTGTACCGAAAAATAAAAGCATTAACAGGAGTTTCTGTAAATGAATTTATAAGGAATGTAAGACTAGAAAAAGCAAAACAAATTATGGAAGGTGGATACACTAGTGTAAGCGAAGTTAGTTTTAATGTTGGTTTCACATCGCCTTCCTATTTTACAAAATGTTACAAAATAAAGTATGGTGAGTTTCCTAAAAGAAATTAATATTAAATAGTTTATCAAGGGAATAAAAAGAGTTTTAGGATATTTCTTAAAACTCTTTTTTATTTTAAAATAATTATCATAGTCGTTTTTTTAATGCTTTTTAATTATGGTAATCAAAATAATAACTTTTAATTTTTATCAAAATGTTATTTTCGACCATTATTTTCCTTGCTTATCGGTTTTAAAGGCCTCTATTCCTCTTTTTTAACCTTTTTATGCATCAAATGATCAAAAAAACGCATCATTTGTTATTGTTTAAGGCGGGTCATTGCTGTACTTTGGATTAAAATTAGAATGTAAAAGCACTTTGTTTTGCAGTTACAATAGCAATCGAAAGTCAAAAGTAATTTAGGATAAACCAAAACCTTAACTGATATTTTAAAATAACCAATTTTATGAAACAAAAAGTATTAAAAAAATTAGTAGTGCTATTAATTGGTTTGTGGGGAAATTCATTTTTCGCGCAAACTGTTAAAGGTGTTGTCACATCAAATGGTGCAACATTACCTGGAGTTAGTGTACTCGTTGAAGGAACAAGTAATAGTACTAGCACTGATGCAAACGGTTTGTTTGTATTAAATAAAGTAGCGGCAAAAGCTACTTTGATCTTTAGCTATGTGGGATATAAAAATGTTGCGGTCAAAGCAAGTGCTGATATGACTGTTGTAATGACTAGTGAGTCTCAAAATTTAGATGAAGTTGTCGTTATAGGTTATGGAACGTCTAAAAAGAAAGATATTAATGGTGCTGTATCTTCTATTAAAGCCTCAGAAATTAAAGATAAACCATTCACATCTATAGATCAAGCACTGATAGGTAAAGCTGCAGGTGTAAATGTTACACAAAACTCAGGTACTCCTGGAGGAGGAATTTCAGTTCAAATTAGAGGTATCACATCAATAAACGGAAACGAGCCTTTGTACGTTATTGATGGAACTCCTGTCTTTGCAGATAGAAACAACGATTCCTTTTCTTTTAGCGCTTTGGGTGGTGGAAGTGGGCAAACCAAAAATTCTGCTTTATCGAACTTAAATATCGCTGATGTAGAGTCAATAGATATCTTAAAAGATGCTTCTGCTACAGCAATTTATGGTGCAAACGGTGCAAATGGTGTTGTATTGATTACAACTAAAAAAGGAAAGAGAGGCAAGTCGATTATAAGTTATGAAAGTTATATCGCTTCCCAACAAGCCTCAAAATTTGTGGATGTTTTAAATCTGCCACAGTATGCACGATACCAAACTAAGATATATGAATTAAGTGGTGAGCCAATTCCTTTCCAATATCAAACTCCAGACCTCTTGGGTCAAGGTACAAACTGGCAAGATGCACTTTTTAGAACGGCTGCTATGTACAGTCATCAACTATCATTTTCTGGTGAAAAAGAAGGAACTAGATATTATACTTCGTTGAATTATTTTAATCAAGAAGGTATTGTTCTAAATTCTGACTTTAGTAGATTATCGTTGCGTTTAAATGTAGATTCAAATGTGAAGTCATGGTTAAAAATAGGGAACAATATGTCTCTAAGTAAATCGTCGCAGCAAGTTGTAAGAAACGATGATAGAGGAGGTTTGGTTATGAATACATTAAGACAATCTCCTGAGTTACCCGTTCGTTTTCCTGATGGTTCATTTGCTGGGCCTACTGGTAGCTTAGGATCTTCAGGTAATGAAGCGACTAATCCTATTGCTTTGTCAGAGTATAATAACGCTAATACTGAGCGCTATAAAATAAATGGTAATATGTTTGCTGATTTTACGCTTATGAAAGGTTTGGTTTTTAGATCTGAACTTGGATATGACTTAAATTTTGCAAAAAACAGTGCTTTTGTACCTAAATATACTTTAGGAAACGTAACTGAACTTTTAAATAAGTCTTTCAAACAGCAAGATCAAAGCTATTATTGGAACGTCAAAAATTATGTTACCTATAATAAAACAGTAAAGGACAATCATAATTTTACCATTTTATTAGGTCAAGAGGCTCAAGAGAGCAGATATGAATATTTAAGTGGCTTTAGAACGGGTGAATTTTTAAATTCAGATTTTACGAATTTAGATCTAGGGGATATCGATTCAGCGTTAAACGGGAATGGCTCTGGAAGATGGTCTATGGCATCATATATATCAAGATTAAATTACAGTTTTTCGAATAAATATTCGTTTTCAGCGTCTTTGAGAGCTGATGCTTCTTCGAATTTTGGACCGAATAATAAGTGGGGTTATTTTCCATCTTTTTCAGGTGGTTGGACAATTAGTAACGAAAAGTTTTTTGAACCTTTGTCAACAACGGTAGACTATTTGAAATTTAGAGTCGGCTACGGTGCAGTAGGAAACCAAAATATTCCTGCAAACAGATACCAAACCATTTTATCGCTAACAGCATCTCCTTTTGGAGGCACTTCTCCTACAATCGATAATTTGGGTAATCCCGATATTAAATGGGAATCACTAAAATCTTTAAATACTGGATTTGAAGTTGGTTTGGTTAATAACAGAATTAAACTTGATTTTGATTATTACATCAAAAGATCATCAGATTTTTTAACAAAACAAATTAATGATGAGTCTAATCAAAGTGCTCTAAATTTTTTCCTCAACACAGGAGAAATTGTAACCAAAGGTGTCGATATTAGTTTGAATACTAGGAATATAGAAACCAACGATTTTAGTTGGGACAGTTCAATAATATTTTCAAAATACAATAATGAACTTACTAGTTTTCAGGGTTTAGGAAAATCACTTTTGGGTAAAGTACAATTTGATTTATACACAATTACTAGAACAACTGAAGGTCAGCCAGTAGGTCAATTTTATGGTTATGTTACTGATGGTTTATTCAAAACTGCAAAGGACTTGCAAGAAGGACCAATACAAGAAGCAGGAACTGGTATAGGTGATATTAGATTTAAAGATATCGATGGCGATGGAGAAATTACGGCTAGAGATCAGGCTCCATTAGGGAGTGCAATTCCTGATTTTACCTATGCGATAACAAATAACTTTAAGTATAAAAACTTTAATTTATCTGTCGTTCTGCAAGGTAGTCAAGGAAATGAAATTTATAATTTTACACGTCATTATATCGACGGAATCTATCCTGGTTTTGGAGACCGTTTTAGTAATGTTAGTACACAAGCTATCAATGCATTTGAGGCAGGTGTAAATGAAAATACAAACGTTCCTAGAATTACGCTTAACGATCCTAATGGTAACGGAAGAATTTCGGATCGATTTGTCGAGGATGGTTCGTACTTAAGAATTCAAAATGTTTCCTTAGGCTATGATTTACCTACTACATTGTTTGGTAAAGCTATTTTTACAAAAGCTAAAATTTATGTAAATGTGCAAAACTTACATACGTTTACAAAATATTCAGGTTTTGATCCTGCTCTTGGTAATTTAGATCAAAATGTGATTTTAAGTGGAGTTGATTTAGGAAGATATCCAGTACCTAGAACGACATCAATTGGTGTGAATTTAGAATTCTAAATTGTTGACAAAAAAATAATTTTAACATTAAAATAATAGTTATGAAAAAGTATTTTAACCTTTTTATGATAGTGTTGCTTGTCGCGATATTATCTTTTACCTCCTGTACTAATGAGTTTTTAGATGCTCCATCAGAGAATCAATTAACAGCAGCCGACCTTCCTGAAGGAATAACACCCTTTGATGGTATAGCTGAGAGTTTGTATTTTAAACCTTGGTTTACATTTAATGACAAGTTTCTTATTGCTGTTGGAGATATGTATGCTGGAAATGCGTTTACATTTGATGGAGCGTATGCTCAATTTAAAGACGGACAAGTTACTTCTCAAAACCCAATATTAACAGAAGGATATGTTTCTCTTTTTTCTGTTGTCGATCAGTCAAATAATTTAATGAAGTTGGTTGAGGAACGTAAAAGTGAATTACCAGAAGCTTCTTATAAAAATTCAATCGCAATCTCTCGATTTATGAGAGCTAATGCCTATTTCTATTTGGTTCGTTCTTTTGGTGCAGTACCAATTGTTGATAGAGCGGGAACAGCAGCACAGCCCAAAAGGAATGTAGTAGCAGACGTTTATAAGTTCATAAAATTAGATTTAGAATATGCAATAGAAAACCTGCCTGAAACATCAGCAAAAAAAGGTTATGTGAACAAGGTTGTTGCAAAAGGTATTTTAGCAAAAGTTCATTTAACATTAAATGAATATGCTGAAGCTGCGACTCTAACGCAAGAAATAATGGGACGACAATATTCTTTGGTACAAAATTACTCTAATTTGTTTAGTAGTCCAGAAAATAATAACAGTTCAGAGAGTATGTTTGCCTTGCAATGGAAAGCAATTGCGACCCAATGGGGAACTCAAAACACAAATCAAGCCTATATAGTGCCTGCAGATTCGGGGATTACCGGAGGAGGCGATGGTTGGGGAGTTTATTTGCCATCAATTTCACTAATTTCACATTTTGAAGCCAATGATGCTAGAAAAACAAGTACAATTATGTCAGACGGTGATTTTTATCCAGAATTATTAAAAAACAAGGGAGGTTTCACATACAAAAAAATATTATCAGCCACGGGAGCTAATTTTAGAAAATACATCGTAGGATCTGCAGCAGAGAGAAATGATGTGTTTTTTATGAGAACTTCGCAAAACACAAATATTTTGCGATATGCTGATGTTCTTTTAATGCACGCTGAAGCTATTTTAGCTGGAGGTGCTTCAACCTCCAATGGTTCGGCTTTAAATGCTTTCAATGAAGTAAGAAAAAGAGCTGGACTACCAACAAAAACAGTCCTTACAAGAGATGATTTGTTTAAAGAGCGACGAATAGAGTTTGCGCTTGAGGGACAATACTTTTTTGATTTAAAGCGCCGTGGTTTAAGTGAAGCATTGGCCATTGTATCTCAACAAGAGGTTGGCTTTTATTCAGATGCCGCTAGAACTAATTTAATTTCTAGAAAAGTGACTCCGGGTGCTAATTATTTTGATTTGCCATTACCTCAATCTGCAATAGACACAAACCCTTCTTTGCTTGAAGCACCAGTTCCTTATAACTTCAATTAAATTATTATGATGATTAAAACTTTAAAATATACAGTACTACTATTTATTGCCTTTACCTGTTTTACAAATTGTCAGAATGATGATATTGCAGTTTCAGATGTAGAAGCAATGATCGCAGAGCCAGGTGATTTACTCAATCAAACTTTTCCTTTGAATAAAATTAGGGTTGAGGGTACTAACTTGCAAGGTTTGAAAAAAATTACACTAGATGACAAAATCGATGTTAGTTTCAATCCTACGTACAATTCTGATAAATCATTTATTTTCACTATTCCATTTGATGAAAAATTAGGTAGTAGATTTGGAACACAACCAATAACTTTTGTAACAACCAATGGATCAGTTACAAAAAGTATCGAAATATTACATCCTGAACCTACTATAGAAAGTACAGTTCCTGCGGTGGCTAGTCCCGGTTTCCCTGTTGAAATTATAGGTACCTGGTTTTATGATGTTTCAGCGGTATCATTGGGTAATAGAAATTTAGATTTTACAAGGACTTCATCGACGTCACTTCTTATAACTTTGCCTGCAAATGCTATTTCTGGATCAGAACTAGCAATCACCACTCCAGGAGGTACGGTTAAAAAAATAATAAATTTTGAAACGGTGATAATCGTATCTGACTTTGATGGGAACGGGCTCAGACCAGGATCAGGTTGGGGTGCTTACGGAGATATTGCTACATTTAATGCAAGTACTACCGGCGGACCTACTGGTAATTTTGCCTCATTATCATGGACGGGAGCAACTGCAAATGGTTACAATGGTAGTAGTGGCGGAAACGGTGGCGGTTCGGGAGTAGGTTTTTTAAGTGCTTCTAATAAAGATGCAAATAGGGCTTTTCTAGATATTAATGTTAGTGCAAATGTTATAGGTGCTCAGTTTGCAATTCAATTAAATACCATTGACAATGTTAATTACGCCTACAATTTTAAAATCACAGATGTAAATTGGACAACTAAGACAATTAAAATTGCTGATTTTATCGATGATTACGGTTACGGATCAAACACAGCGGCAACATTAGATGTCTCGAAAATCAATGAAATAAAAATTGGGGTTGTACAAGGAGATACTCCTAACCCTACCACAATAAAATTCGATAATATAAAAATTCGTTACCAATAGTAAAAGCACCTTAAAAATTGGATATAATACCAATGGTTACCTAAACGTGAGATTTTTAATTAATGACCTATAATTGGATAGCCATACTTAAGTACCATAAAATAATAATTGTATGAAAAATAAAATTTTATTAGTAATAACCGGCTTTCTTATCTTTTTTAGTTCATGTGCTAAGGAGGATCAAGTTGCAAATAATAGTTTAAGTAATCCTATAGCAAACCAAGCCAAAGATATAAAAGACACTAGTTTTAGAGCCAAGTGGAATTATGTTTCTACTGCACCAACATATCTTTTAGACGTGTCTACTTCTCCCGATTTTAGTAGTTTTGTCCCTAATTATAACTCAAAAGTAATTACTGACCTGAACGAACTAGTAGTTGGGTTAATCGGAGGAACGCAGTACTATTATAGAGTAAGGGCACAGAGAGATTTAGTAATTTCAGACTATTCAAATGTTATAAGTGTAGTTACGACAGGTACAAACGGAATTCCTGAAGATCCAACTTTTTTAAAAGTAAAAGTAAATAAGTTGACTAATCCATTTTTTGTAGGGATGGCAGTCAAAGCAAATCAGTTGAATACTGGTAGTCAGTATGACGTTATTTTAAAAAATGAGTTTAGTAGTATTTCAGCTGAATATGAAATGAAAATGGATCAAATTTCTGTAGCTAGCGGTGTTTACAATTGGACTGTTGCAGATAAAATAGTAGCTTACGGTAATAATAACGGCATTAACGTGCATGGACACGCTCTTGTATGGCATAATTCTGTTCCATCTTGGTTGGCAAACTATGCCGGTACCGATGCAAATTTTGCTTTAGAGGTAAAAAAATATATTAAAGATGTTGTTACCCATTATAAAGGTAAAGTGAAATCTTGGGATGTGGTAAATGAATCTATAGAAGATGATGGCTCTATGAGAAATACGGTTTTCCTTAGACGAATGGGGCCAAATTACGTAAACGATTGCTTTAAATGGGCTAGAGAAGCAGCAATTGCAGCAGCTGATACACAATTATTGTTATTTTACAATGATTACGCAACTTCTGATAATAGCAATAAGCAAAATGCAGTTTACACACTTATCGATAAGTTGATTACAGATAAAGTAATTGATGGAGTTGGTTTTCAAATGCACAATACGATTTTTGCTCCTTCAAAAGTTCAAATTGAAACAGATATAAATAGAGCTGTTGCCAAAGGTCTGAAAATTCATATTTCAGAATTAGATATGCAAGTAAATCCAGGTACTGCACCATCAAACTTAACAGCAACGTTTACTAACGAATTACGATTAGCACAAAAAGCTAAATATAAAGAAATTGTTAAAATATACAATGCAATTCCTAAAGCAAATAAATATGCTTTGACTGTTTGGGGAATGAAAGATAATGAATCGTGGATTCCGTTTAGTACTGAATTAAACCATCCAGGAAATGACTGGCCGTTGCTGTATGATGAAAACTTTAATCTTAAAAGTTCGCATACTGGCTTTCTAGAAGGTCTAGATTAACAATTTAAAGAAACAGCCTAGTAATTAGGCTGTTTTAATTACCACCTATATTTTTTAAAATTAAAATTATGATAATTAGGAAAAAAATCATCCTTCTGCTGTCCCTTGTAATAACTTTATCTTGCCAGACAAAAAAAATAGCTACGCACAAAGATGTTTCAAAATCGTTTGAAGAAAGAGCTAAATTTATTGTCTCGCAAATGACATTAGAAGAAAAAGTTTCTCAAATGAGTTACACCTCTCCTGCGATAGATAGACTAGGCATCCCAGAAATGAATTGGTGGAACGAAGCATTGCACGGAGTTGCAAGAGCAGGTAAAGCAACAGTGTTTCCTCAAGCGATAGGAATGAGTGCTATGTGGGATCGAGAGCAAATGCTGCGTAATGCCACTGCAATTTCAGACGAGGCTCGTGCCAAACATCAAGAATTCGCAAAGCGAAACAAAAGAGGTATTTATCAAGGATTAACAGTTTGGACCCCAAATATCAATATTTTTAGAGATCCAAGATGGGGACGCGGAATGGAAACTTACGGTGAAGACCCTTATTTAACGGGGGAGTTGGGAGTTCAGTTTGTAAAGGGTTTACAGGGTGATGATCCTAAATATCTAAAATTAGTTGCTACTGCAAAACATTTTGTCGTGCATAGTGGTCCTGAAGGAGAACGTCATAGCTTTAACGTTAATCCTAGTACGTTTGATATGCTTAACACCTATAGTCCTCAATTTGAAAAAGTTATAACAAAGGGACACGTGTATTCAGTCATGTGTGCATACAATAGTTTTGAAGGTTTACCGTGTTGTGGTAATAAACAACTAAGTGATTTATTACGAGAAAAATGGGGTTTTAAAGGTTATGTGGTTTCTGACTGCTGGGCTGTAAAAGATTTCTATGACAAAGGAGCGCATGAAGTAGTAAACACGCGAGAAGAGGCTGCCGCAATGGCTGTCAAGGCAGGAACAGATCTTAATTGTGGTGATTCTTATCCGGCTTTAGTACAAGCAGTTGCGCAAAATTTAATTACTGAGGCTGAGCTTTCAGTATCTTTAGAGCGATTAATTGAAGCTAGAATGCGATTAGGACTTTTTGCACCGCAAGGAGCTGTGAAATTTGAGAATATTCCTTTTAGCGTTGTCGATTCAGAGGTACATAGATTGCTAGCTTTAGAATCAGCAAGAAAGTCAATGGTGTTGCTTAAAAATGAGAATAATGCTTTACCATTAAACAAAAACCTTAAAAAAGTGGCTGTCATAGGGCCAAACGCCAACGACCTAGATGTGTTACTTGGAAATTACAATGGGTATCCTTCAAATGGTATTACGCCATTTTTAGGTATAAAAAATAAACTTCCAAATGCAGAGGTCAAGTTTGCTCAAGGTTGCAGCGTTGCAACAGGATTACCAATTTTAGATCCAGTACCTACATCTGTTTTATTCACAGACCAAACATTACAAACTAATGGCCTAAGAGCCGAATATTTTTCGAATCTAAATTATGAAGGTGCTCCTGTTCACACGCGAATAGATGAAAATATCGATTTTACCTGGAAAATCACAGCACCTTTTCCAGATATGGCTTATGATAAATATTCAGTTCGTTGGACGGGCTATTTATCAGTGCCAGCATCAGGACAATATGCCTTAGGGGGTGAAGCATTTTCGGGGATGAAATTGTACTTAGACGGGAAGTTAATTACAGAAAGAGAAGATGTTCATGAGCCAAAAAAAATATATGAATTCGTAAATTTAGAAGCTAAAAAAGTTTACCAAATTAAGTTAGAATACAAGCAAGACAATACAGAGCGCGCAATTATGCGTTTTTTATGGGACACCCCTTCGAATAGTCTGGAAGCTGAGGCAATTACTTTGGCTAAAGAATCAGATGTTGTCATCTTATGCATGGGGTTGAGCCCGATGCTTGAAGGTGAGGAGATGAAAGTTAAAGTTGATGGATTTTCAGGAGGAGATCGTTTGGATATAAAATTGCCTGTATCACAAACAAATTTGATGAAGAAGATCAAAGCGCTCGGGAAACCTATGGTTTTAGTGATGTTAAACGGTAGTGCCGTAGCGATCAATTGGGAAAACGATAATATTCCTGCGATTCTAGAAGCATGGTATCCCGGGCAAGCGGGCGGAACCGCTATTGCTGATGTTTTGTTTGGGGATTATAATCCTTCAGGACGATTACCATTAACTTTTTATAAAGATATTAATGATATTCCTGCATTTAATGATTATAGTATGAAGGGTAAAACATACCGTTATTTTCAAGGGGTACCTTTGTATGATTTCGGATTTGGATTGAGTTATTCGACATTCGAATATTCGAATCTAAATATTCCACAAACCAATCAGACTAATGCAGCAATTCAGTTTACCGTAGATGTTACTAATACGAGTACTATTGATGGTGATGAGGTGGTCGAAGTATATTTTACTAATCCTAAGAGCGATCAATTAAAAACTATTCGCACTTTAATTAACTTTGATCGTGTATTTTTAAAGGCAGGTGAATCTAAAAAACTGACTTTCAATATCGAACCAAAACAATTAGCACAATTAAATAGTCAAAATAAATTTGAACTTGAAGCGGGGAATATGATTCTTTCAGTAGGAGGAATGCAGGCTAGTCCCGTAAGAATAAAAGCAAAAAAAGTGATTCAAAATGATATAGTGTTAGTGGGCGAAACTACTATTTTTTAAAATAACAAAAATCCAAATTCTTCTTATTTGGATAACAGCTACAATGTAAGAACACCTGCAGGAATAACTTGCAGGTGTTTTTTATCTTGTTACAGGAACTATAACTTAGGTTTCAATACTTATATGTAACAAAGTGCAGTACTAGATTGTACAATTTATACCTATGCTACAATTATCTCTTGGTTAGTATTAATAAATAAAAAATGGCACTACCTGTTTCCAGATAGCGCCATTATACATTTTTTGTGGAGTCGGGGAGAATCGAACTCCCGTCCAAACAAGCAACTAAAAAGCTTTCTACGCGTTTATTTCCTGATTAGATTTTCGATAGTGAGCTAGGCCAGAAACAGCCACACACTACTTATCTTCTTAATTTTGAAATCCACCCGAAGCTTATGGAAATCTAGGTTTATTTTTACGGTTCTCCTGAATAGAACGCCACAAACCAAGGCTTTCAAGGAGAATCCAGCTTTCCTATCTGATAGGAACGTGGCGTAATCGTACTATAATTCGGATTATGCAGCTAAAGCGTAGTTATTTTCGCCGTGTAAAATTGTAAGATCTTATATTTACGAGCAAGGTCTCAATGCTCGACGTGCTTACTTCTCAATTCGACTTGCTGTCAAAACCAGTCGACCCCAAAATTATTCAAAATAGTATTAATTTTGAGAATGCAAAAATACATTTTTTAACATCAATAATCGCATTTTCACTACTATTTATATATCAAATATTATTCCTCTTTATCGTCTTCGCCTAATTTAAATGGGTAATCACCAAATAAGGTTGAAAGTTTCCGCACTTGATAGGTTTTGGTCGTAAATTTATTTGATAACGCAATAATAGTTACTTTCTCTTTTTGTAGCGTAATATATGAAGAAGTATTTCCGTGCCACCATCCATTATGGAAATAAAAATTTTGACCTGTCTTCCAATTAATAATTCTGATGCCTAATCCGTAGTTTTTTTCTCCTGGATGTTCGTTACTAAATCCCGTGTAAACTAATTTTAAAAGTTTAGGATTTAAAAAACCAGGTGCATTGCGAGCTAAATCAAATTTTAATAAATCTCTTGGAGTCGAATAGATGTTTTTATCACCATAAACGGCATCTAGATAATCTTTTCCTATCTCTACTTTATTTCCCTTGTATGAGGTTACTGCTGTATCCTTATCAGTTTCGTAATCAAAAACATAGGTATGTTTCATAGCCAATGGTTTGAAAATCATTCTTTCCATAGCTTTTTTGTAACTCATTTTGGTCACTTTCTCTATGATTAGAGCAAGCATTGCATAATTCGTATTGCAATAACTAAATCTAGTATCCGTTTTAGATTCAAGCCCAATGTCCTTAGTAGCCATGATATCAAGAATATCTTGGTTCGTAAGAATATTGTGTCGATCCCAGATGCCATCTTTTTTATCTGTAAAATAGGCATAATTACGCATGCCTGAACGGTGGTTTAATAATGTTTTGATCGTTACGTCAGGGTAAGGAAAAGTAGGCAAGATGCTGTTTACTTTCTGATCTAATTTTATTTTATTAGCATCTATTAATTTTAAAATTGCTGTTGCAGTAATAACTTTACTAACAGAGGCTAAGTGAAGTGGAGTTGTAGCAGTGATTGGTCTTTTGGATCTAAAATTAGCCAAACCCTCGTATTTCTCATAAATAATCTGACCGTTCTTAGCTACTAAAAGACCGCCGTTCATGCTGTTGTTAGGCCATGTTTTGTTGTAAAAATGGTTTATAGCATTTTTTTTGCCACTCACATAGTCTGCATCTAAACGAGCTAATTTCTCAACCGAAGGTTCAAGATGAGGCATTGTGTCTTTCGGTAAAACAGTTTTTTCTTGTTGGTCTTCCGTTGTGTTTTCTTTACAAGAGCCTAAAACCAAAAGTAAGAGGAGTATTTGTAGTATATTTGTTTTTTTTCTTAAATTCATTACTGTGGTACTAGATTGGCAAATATATAGAATCAATCTGTTTTGTTAAAGATTTCGACAAATGTTAACAGTATTTTATTAGCCTTGAGAGTTACTATTGTATTGGTTTGTATTTCAGTTAGTAATAAAAACTAAATGAACTTTTTTAGAAAAAAGAGTGTTTGAGTCTGTTTAATTTGTTATATTTATAACAATGTAGAGTGTTTTAGTTAAATTAATTTATTTTAAGTCTTAGAAAGTTATGAAGTTCGGAATTTTGAAAGAGAGAAAAAGTCCACCAGATAGAAGAGTTGTTTTTTCTCCTGCTGCGCTAGTACAATTACAACAGGCATATCCCGCGGCAAGTATTAAGGTTGAAAGTTCAGATATCAGAATTTTTCCGGACGCGCAGTACACTAATTCAGGGATTGAAGTTGCTCAAAATGTAGCGGACTGTGCCGTATTGTTTGGAGTTAAAGAAGTGCCAATCGATAGCCTGATAGCTAACAAAAGTTATTTCTTTTTTTCTCATACAATCAAAAAGCAACCTTACAATCAAAAGTTACTTAAAGCTATCTTAGAAAAAAATATCGACCTGTATGATCACGAAACTATTGTTGATGCTAATAATAGACGATTAATTGGCTTTGGGAGGTATGCTGGAATGGTTGGAGCATACAATAGTATTCGCGCATTTGGGCTTAAGTTTGAATTATTTAAACTGCCAAAAGCAGAGACTTTAGCAGGTAAGGATGAAATGGTTAGGCATTTGAAAAGAATCATTTTACCTCCTGTGAAATTTGTAATTACGGGAACTGGTAAAGTAGGTGGTGGCATCAAAGAAATTTTGGATGCCATAAAAATCAAAGAGGTAACAGTTGATAATTATCTAACTAAAAATTATGCTCAAGCAGTTTACACACAGATCGATGTGATGGATTATAATAAACGTAAAGATGGTCAAGTAATCAATTGTAAAGATTTTTACACAAATCCTACAGAATATGTGGGCAATTTTGAACGTTTTACCAAGGTATCTGAAATCGTAATCACGGGACATTTTCATTCTAATGAAGCACCCGCGATATTGACTAAAGAAATGCTGCAAAGTAAGGATTGTAAAATTAAAGTGGTGGGCGATGTGTCCTGCGATATTAATGGTCCAATAGCTTGTACGTTACGTCCATCGACAATTGAAAATCCAATATACGGATATTTAGCTAGTGAAGATAAAGAGGTTGATCTGTTTCATCCAGCGGCTATCGTTGTGATGGCGGTAGATAATTTACCTTGTGAGATTCCAAAAGATGCCAGTGAAGGGTTTGGAACCATGTTTTTAGAACATGTTATTCCTGCTTTTTTTAACGAAGACAAAGACGGTCTTTTAGCTCGTGCTAAAGTAACAGAAAAAGGAAAACTCACACCAAGATTTAGTTATTTACAAGATTACGTAGATGGCGAATAATCTAGATATCATTTGATACTTTTTCTCCAGTATACGAAATAAGAAGCTTAATATTTGTCTCTGAACAAAGATTGTTGTGACTGTTTTATCACATTTTTATTGCTCTCGGCCTCAAAACAAACATTAATTTCTTTTTGAATTAATGTTTGTTTATAATTTTTCCTTTCACAATTTTTAAAAACGAAATATTTTATTTAATTTGCCGGAATAATTTTCACTAAAGATGTTAAAATACGTGTTTTTTCTTAGTATTATTTCACAATAATAAAAAAAGATAAAAAATATAACCAAAGCTAAAACCACACAAACCAAAATTAAATGAGATCAAATTTTACTTTTTTACTGATTACCTTTATTTCATTAACTATGTCTGCTCAAAAAGACCAAATTAAACAAGCAAGAGCTGAGTTTAAGAACGGGAATTCGCAGGGTGCCATATCCTTAATAAATAAATGGGAATATCTGATGATCAATGCACCTTACGAAGACAAATCAGAGTTTTACAATTTAAAAGCTGAAGTATATAAAAGCTTTGCTGATAAAAATATTGATGTTATAGACAATTTAGGTGCTGCGATAGAAGCGTATAATATTTTGCTTAGAGAAGAAAAACTCTCAGGCGAATATAAATATACAGTGAAGGCAGTAGAGTCTATAAAAAAAATTAAAGAAGAACTTCAAGATAGTGCAAGGTCAGACGTAAATCAGAACAAGTTTCTGGACGGTGCTAAAAAAATGTACAGTCTTTATAATATTGATAAAAAAGACACCATTAATTTGTATCTATCTACATCATATTTTATGAGTGCTAAAGATTATGTTTCTGCCTTAAGAAATTATAAAGAGTTAAATAGTCTGAATTACAATGGAGGTGGTAAACAATACTTCGCAAAAAACAAAAAAAATAATAATGAAGAATTATTTGAATCTGCTGCAGACCGCGATGCTAGTGTAAAGGCAGGGACTCATGACAATCCTAGAAATGATAATGCGAAATCAAAGAAGAATGAAATTTACCAAAATATAGCATATATCTATTCTCTGAATGGGGAGTTAAGTCAAGCCGAAAATTTTTACAAACAAAGTATTGCCGCTAATCCAAAATTTATTGATCCTTACGTTGACTTGGCTTATTTAGGACTGGAAAAAAAGAAATTATTAAGTGATAAAATTTCTGTTTTGGGAACTTCTAAAGCGGATATGCTTGTTTATGATGACCTGAAGTTAAAAATGGATAACGAGGTAAAAATAGCGATCTCTTATCTAGAAACTGCTAATAAGATGGATCCTAAAAACACAAAAGTTTCTGAATTGTTACTTAAATTATATCGTGCTATGGATTATATCGCAGAGTATAACTCATTAAAAGCTAGGATATAACAGTATTGTTTTTGTCATCAATAAAGCCTTGTGAAATTATATTTTGCAAGGCTTTATTTTTTATAATCATAAAATTAAACCATTTGTTCTGGTTTTACCCAATCATCAAATTCTTCGGCGGTCAAGTAGCCTAATCGTATCGCCTCTTCTTTTAAGGTGGTTCCGTTTTTGTGTGCTGTTTGTGCAATTTTGGCGGCTTTATAATAGCCAATTTTAGGATTTAATGCAGTGACTAGCATCAGTGAATTCGACACTAGCTCTTTGATTCTACTATAATTAGGTTCGATTCCTTGGGCGCAGTGTAGATCAAAAGAGGCAGAGGCATCGCCAAGTAATCTTGCTGATTGTAAAAAGTTTGCAGCCATCACGGGTTTAAAAACGTTAAGTTCATACTGCCCTTGCATCCCTGCGACAGCTATGGCGGTATCATTACCTATAACTTGAGCACAAACCATCGTAAGTGCTTCACATTGTGTAGGATTTACTTTTCCAGGCATTATAGATGATCCAGGTTCATTTTCAGGAATGTATATTTCGCCTATTCCAGACCGTGGTCCAGAAGCTAGCATTCGGATATCATTTGCAATTTTGTTCAAGGAAACTGCAATTTGTTTCAAAGCCCCATGAGATTCTACAATGGCATCGTGAGCTGCTAAGGCCTCAAATTTATTGGATGCAGTTACAAATGGAAAGTCAGTAAATTGCGCAATGTATGTGGCTACTTTAACATCGTATCCTTTGGGGGTATTTAATCCTGTGCCTACAGCTGTTCCTCCAAGTGCAATTTCAGACAAATGAGCAAGTGTGTTTTCTAGCGCCTTAATACCATAACCTAGTTGAGCGGCATAACCTGAAATTTCCTGACCTAGGGTTATAGGTGTAGCGTCCATTAGGTGCGTACGACCTATTTTTACAACGTTCTTAAATTCTTCGGCTTTTGATGTTAAAGTGTTTTTGAGATTTTCGAGTGCCGGAATTGTTACGGTCTTGATCATTTTATAAGCCGCGATGTGCATAGCAGTAGGGAAGGTATCATTAGAGGACTGAGACTTGTTTACATCATCATTAGGTGTAATAATTGGTTCGCTTTCGCCTATTGCAAAACCTTTTAGAACTTGTGCACGATTTGCTATAACTTCATTAACATTCATATTGCTTTGTGTCCCTGAACCTGTTTGCCAAATCACCAACGGAAATTGATCTTGTAGTTTGCCCATTAGTATTTCGTCACAGACTGCCGCGATAGCATCCCGTTTTTCTATAGATAAAATGCCTAGATCGCAATTGGTGTAAGCCGCCGCTTTTTTTAGATAGGCAAAACCTTCAATTATTTCGTGTGGCATACTGGCAGCAGAACCAATTTTAAAATTATTGCGGGATCTTTCGGTTTGTGCTCCCCAATATTTATCGGCAGGAACTTGAACTTCACCCATGGTATCTTTTTCGATTCTGAATTTCATTTTGTGATGGATTTAAAATTATGATTTATAAAATACGGTTGAAGGATTTGGAATGCCCTAGCCCAGATAGCAATGGAAATCCCACGCTTTTTTGCGTGGATTGTAATGGATAGCTGGATAAAGCTCCAAGTTATTCTCAAAAATACGGATAAATAGTATTTTACAAAAATTGGATTGGTTTTTTATTGCTATAAAAAAATATTACGCTTATATTTGTGGCTACATTCAAAATTCCGGAAAACATGTTTGAATTTTCACAGTATTTAGGCTTTTTACTTTTTTTAACGATCCTTACCATAGGATTCTGGTTAATGTTTTTTCTAGTTAGTTTCGTATCCTACTGGGTAGGTGGAGCAACCTGGGAAGCTTACAAAGAGAAAAAAGCTAAAAAGAAAGCAGAGCAATCAATGTAAATTGATTTGTGCATAAAAAAAGGACCCGTGTTTGCGAGTCCTTTTTTTTGTGGTCTGTAGTTAAATAAAAAAGGACTCATTTTCATGAGTCCTTTTTTACTATTATCCTGGAAAACCACCACCATCATCTTCTCTATTTGTTGGTGCATTTTTGTCTCTATCTGTTTTCTTTTTGTTGATACGGTAAGTAAACGATAAATTAAATTGTCTTCTTCTCCATTGCATTTCACTTGATGAACTAACACTTGGTAAGTTAACTTTTGATCTCATTTTTCTTGAGTTAAAGATATCACTGATGTTAAATGCAATTGTTCCTTTGTCTTTTAGGACATCTTTACTAAGTGAAGTATTGATACCATAAACTCCTAAGCTTCTTCCTTGTGCTGTTCTACTAGGACCGCTATAGGTTCCGCTTAACTGCCAGTCAATTTTATACGGTAATGTATATCTTGAG
>CAXBGV010000003.1:0-22258 GCA_963975235.1 uncultured Flavobacterium sp.
GATAATAAAACGTTCATTGTAATGTAATTATTTTAGGAGTTGTAATCAACTTTTTTTCGAACCGTAAAGATAATGATTTATAAGTTCTAAGTATATAAAGAAGGTTTATTCTGTTTTTTATGAGGAAGGGTTTGTTTTGCTTTTGACTCAGAAATTTCGTAACTTGTAAGTCAAGATTATCACTGATGGTAGTCAATAAAATAATTAACATACAAATGAATTACAAAATAGCTATAAAGAGAATCGACACAGTTAATGAAGTAGAAGGATATTGGAATACAGAAGATTTAATAGCGTTATGTGAGCGATTCAATTTTCCTGATGCAGCCACTGCAGAGGTAAAGAACTTGCCAGAATTGCTAGAAATGGCAATTTCTGATTATGAACCAAACGAGGCAGCTGCTATCGTATTGGATTATAAACTAGGAGAAGAGCTTAACGAAGGGCAAATCGAACAGATTTCACACAATATGTTGATTGATAAAGTATGTGAGGAATATCCTGAAATTCACATGCAAGGAAGACTATATCATGTCAATCAATTGCTTTTTAAAGCTTATAACGGAAAGTTTCCTAATGCAAAAGCATCGATTGTTCATTTTTCGATGACACCAATTGAGGGTGAAGTAAAAGAATTAACTCCTGAAAACGTTTTGAAATTATTGAATAACGGTTTGTCAGATCGAAATTTAATCAAGCGATTGTTTGACGACCAAATGACACAAAACATTCCGTTTCCTAACGCGGCAGCGATTATTTGGGAATTGAATACAACGGATAATATACACTTCAACTTGGTTACTTCGGAAAACTGGATCAACAATGATGACATCATCGCATCGGAATTTGAAGCGGTACTGGAAGAAATCGAAGAAGAAGATTAAGTAAGTATACCATACAATTCTGAAATTTATTTTAGAAATGTTATTACGCAAAGATTCGCTAAGGATTCGCCAAGCATCACAAAGTTTTTTGTGATTTAGGGCGAAATATTCTTAGCGAATCTTTGCTTTTTCTTAGTTGAAGCTCTGTGAAATAAGTTTATTTCTTTAAGCCTTCAGATGATTTATAAACCGCTTCTTTCAGGCTCAATTTATATGCAATCATTTTATCCATAATTCCTTTGTCATGGCTTCCTATGATTTGTGCTGCTAAGATTCCAGCGTTTTTAGCTCCATTGAGCGCTACAGTTGCTACGGGAACTCCGCCTGGCATTTGTAAAATAGACAAAACCGAATCCCATCCATCAATTGAATTACTTGATTTTACAGGAACCCCAATTACTGGTAATGGCGACATAGAAGCAACCATACCCGGTAAATGAGCGGCTCCACCAGCACCAGCAATAATTACAGATATTCCACGTGTGTGAGCATTGTTGCTAAAATCAAATAATTTTTCAGGAGTACGGTGTGCTGATACAATATCAACTTCGACTTCAATATCAAATGATTTTAATATATCGATGGCGTCTTGCATTACGGGCATGTCTGAGATGCTTCCCATGATTACGGCTACTTTACTCATGTTGTTTTTTTTGTTTAAAGTTTAAGGTTTGGAGACGGTTGTGGATTTATAAACTAGAAATGTAATTCCCAAAATAACTACGGTATAACAAATTAGTAAAAGGATAAAAGCAAAAAAGCTTATTATTCGATTTCCTGTATACTCATTTCTGTCATTGAACTTTTTAAAATGTTTTTTAGCTAAATTTGAACTATCAATTACATTCAAAAAGTTGGTTATTGCATCTATGAAATCCATTTAATTATTTTTATTGGTCATAAAAATAAATCTTACTGACCACTGATCACTCTAATAGTATTCTTCACATCCTCAGCAATTCGTCTGGCTTCTTTGATGTCTTGATTTACGATCGTTACATGCCCCATTTTTCTAAAAGGACGTGTTTGTTTTTTACCATAAATATGTGGCGTTACGCCGTTCCAGCCTAAGATCGTTTCGATGTTTTCATAGATTACATTTCCAGAAAATCCATCTTCACCCACTAAGTTTACCATAATTCCTGCTACTTTACTATCGGTATTACCTAAAGGAAGGTTCAAAACAGCACGTATGTGGTTTTCAAATTGTGACGTATAACTTGCTTCAATCGAATAGTGACCTGAGTTGTGTGGGCGAGGAGCTACTTCGTTTACTAGGATTTCATCATCTTCGGTTTGGAACATCTCTACGGCTAGTAAACCAACATGATTGAATTTCTCCGAAACATTCAAGGCAATTGCTCTTGCTTTTTCGGCTACTTTATCATCAATTCTTGCAGGGCAAATCACATATTCTACTTGATTGGCTTCAGGATGAAATTCCATTTCCACAACAGGATACGTTTTAATTTCACCTGATGGATTGCGACATACAATTACGGCCAATTCATTTTTGAACGGCACCATATCCTCTGCTATACATTCTACATCAGGTAAGTCGATAAGGTCAAAAGTGGAACGAACAATTTTTACGCCATTTCCGTCGTAACCAAATTCAGCACATTTCCATACAAATGGCATCTCGACTTCGCTCGATGTGACTGCTTTTTTTAGTTCATTCAAATCTACAAAACGAAGGTGTTTGGAGGTCGGAATATTGTTTTCAACATAAAAATCCTTCTGTTTTCCTTTATTTTGAATCGCTTTTAGAGTACTTCGTGAAGGATATATTTTAATTCCTTCGCTTTCTAGTTTTTCTAAAGCGTCTAGGTTTACTAATTCAATTTCGATAGTAAGGACATCAACCATTTTTCCAAATTGATAAACGGTTTCAAAATCCATTAAATCACCTTTGTAAAACTGGTTGCAGGCCATTCTTGATGGTGCTTCGTTACTCGGGTCTAGAACATAGGTTTGTATATCGAATTTGCGGGTTTCAAATAGGAGCATTTTCCCTAATTGGCCGCCGCCTAAAATTCCTAATTTAAAATCAGAAGAAAAATAATTCATTGTGTAGTTGTTTGTGCGGTCAAAGATACTTTATATGTAGCAAATGAAAAAACCCTATTTTATTTTCTTCAATATTTCCCGTGCAACTGCTTTATATCCTGCGGACTGCTTATAGTAATCATCCGTTAATATGCACTCTAGCTGGGGGTAGATCCAAGGGTGTTTTTTGCCAATTTCGAATAAAGTGCGAATTGCATACGCTTTTGTAGCCACTTTTCTTTTTTCTTCAATTAGCCAGTCCAAGCAAGATTCGGTAATTTGTTCTTCCTGTAAAGAGGTAAGGGAAATATGCTGACTTAAAAACAGACATATTTTCGAGATCGAACGCAAAGCACTTTCATTGTTAAAATGAGAAAGCTGCCTACAAAAGTCGTCTAGATAATCTGTAAGTAAATGCAATTGCTTTTCTAAAATAATTTCCATAATCCAGCACGCCTTAAAATGATTTTTGTCAAAAGTGTCTAAGGCAATATTTAATAGATCAGGAAATAAACGAGAATCAGTCAAAACGATCAATGCATTTTCATCCCGACTAGCACGATAAGCATTGCTGTTTGCTACCTTTTTATAAAATTCCTCATTCATATTGAGTCAAAAATACCTAATATTTTCAATTGAAGGCTATTCTTATAGTTTTAAAACTAAATTCCCTAATCAGAAATAACTATCTTTGCACATTATTTTAAAATTAAAAATAATGATTCAACTTCACGATAAACAATTTGTTCCTTTCCTTTCTGCCGAAGAAATCGCCCATGCTATCTCAAAAATGACTTTGCAGGTTGAAGCTGATTTTAAAGATGAAGTACCTGTTTTTATAGGTGTACTAAACGGTTCTTTTATGGTTGTTTCTGATTTTATGAAAAGTTACTCTGGAGCATGCGAACTTAGTTTTGTAAAAATGGCTTCCTACGAAGGTACAAGTTCTACAAACGATGTAAAAGAATTAATAGGAATCAATCAAGACCTCACAGGTCGATCAGTGGTGATTATCGAGGACATTGTCGATACAGGAAATACAATCGAGGAATTACACCTTATATTTAGCAAACAAAACGTCAAGCAATTAAAAGTGGCCACACTTTTCTTTAAACCAGAGGCATATAAAAAAGACTTTCCAATTGATTATGTAGGGATCCGAATTCCTAACAAATTTATCGTAGGATTTGGTCTGGATTACGATGGTCTTGGCAGAAATTTACCCGAAGTATACAAACTAAAAGAATAACTACAACTACGCAACTACATTATGATTAACATTGTTTTATTTGGAAAACCAGGAGCAGGAAAAGGAACTCAAGCAGAGTTTTTAAAAGGAAAATACAACCTAACTCATCTTTCTACAGGAGATATTTTTAGATATAATATTAAGAACGGAACACAACTTGGGCAATTAGCACAAACCTACATGGATCAAGGAGAACTTGTACCAGATGATGTAACTATAAAAATGTTGCAAGCTGAGGTTGATAACAATCCAGATTCAGCAGGGTTTTTGTTCGATGGTTTTCCAAGAACACTTTCGCAAGCAAAGGCTTTAGATGAGTTTTTGACTTCAAAAGGTCAAAGTATCACCGCAACAATTGCATTAGAGGCAGATGACGAAGTTTTAGTTGCTAGATTGTTAGACAGAGGAAAAACATCTGGAAGAGCAGACGATCAAGACGAAGAAAAAATTAGAAATCGTTACCAAGAATACAATGAAAAAACAGCGCCTCTAATGGGGTACTATAAAGAACAAGATAAGTTTCATGCTGTAAACGGAATAGGGTCTATTGATGAAATCACCCTGCGTTTAAGCACAGTAATAGATAATTTGTAAGAAGCAATTTCCAGCTGTACGCGACAAGTTCTCGCTCATAAAACTAATTTTCTACCATAATAAAGGAGCTTCCGCTGGTCGCTCTTTTTTATAGAGAAAAATAAAGTTTTACGAGTTTCGTACTTTTTGCTTCCATCTGGGCTATAAAAAATATGGAAATAGTAATCATACTTCTGCTGATTTTGTTAAACGGACTCTTTTCGATGTCTGAAATCGCATTGATTTCAGCACGAAAAAACAGATTAGAATCTGCTGCAAAAAAAGGGAATAAAAGTGCACAAGTTGCTTTAGAATTAGCAAATACACCAAACAAGTTTTTATCTGCAGTACAAATAGGGATTACCTTGATTGGTATTTTAACTGGTATTTACAGTGGTGATAAAATCACAACAGATGTACAGCTTTTTGTGAGTTCATTTGAAATTCTAAAACCATACGCGCCTACTATAGCTGTAGGTGTAGTCGTAGTGATTTTAACTTTCTTCTCGCTAGTTCTAGGAGAATTATTGCCTAAAAGGATAGGTTTAAACCATCCGGAGGCAATTGCAAAAGCGGTAGCGATGCCCATGAAAATTGTCTCTATTATCACAGCGCCCTTTATCTGGTTGCTTACACACTCAACAGAGTTTTTGTTAAGTGTATTACAAATTCGACCTTCGGCTGACGGAAAAGTAACTGAAGAAGAGATTAAAGCGATTATAAAAGAAGGTACCGAGGGAGGTGAAGTACAGGAAATCGAACAAGATATCGTAGAACGAGTTTTTCATATTGGCGATCGTAAAATTAACTCTTTAATGACACACCGTAAATCAGTGGTGTTTTTAGAAGTTAATGCAAACAAACAAGCCGTTAAAGAATATATGTTGCAAGAGCTTCATTCTATCTATCCTGTTTACAACAAAAACTATGATGATATTGTTGGTGTAGCTAATTTGAAAAGTATTTTTGCTACCATCGATAATCCTGATTTTAGTTTGCAAAGTATAATGACAGAGCCACCATTTATGATGGAGCACACAACGGCTTATACTGCTTTAGAGCAATTTAAGAAATCTGGAATTCACTATGCTTTTGTGTCTGATGAATACGGGAGCTTTCAGGGTGTAATCACACTGAATGATATCTTAGAAGCCTTGGTTGGCGATGCTGCTGAGTTTTATAAAGATGATTTTCAATTGATCGAAAGAGAAGACGGAAGCTGGTTAGTAGATGGTCATTACTCTTTACATGATTTTTTAACCTATTTTGAGTTAGATGATTTGATAAGTGATTATGATGTCACAACTGTAAGTGGATTAATAATGACAGAATTGTCACATATCCCAAAGCAAGGTGAAAAGCTAGTATGGAATCATTTTGAGCTAGAAGTGATTGATATGGATGGGGTGAAAATTGATAAAGTGATTGTACAATCATTGCGTAAATAAAAGTATAAAGAATACAATTTGATAGTTGCGCTTAAGGGATTAGGCGATCAAAATTCAAAGGCATAAAAAAGATAATTTATTAGACCAAAGTGCTTTAGTAGCTGGTTTTTATAAATTGTTACAATTAAATAAAGAGTTATGACAGAAGGGAATTTCGTAGATTATGTAAAAATATTTGTTTCATCCGGTAAAGGAGGAAAAGGATCTACGCACTTACACAGAGAGAAATTTATTGAAAAAGGAGGTCCTGATGGAGGAGATGGAGGTCGTGGAGGACACGTTTTTTTGGTGGGAAATAAAGGACTTTGGACTCTATTCCACTTAAAATTTGCACGTCATATTAAAGCGGGTAATGGTGGAGATGGTAGTGGCGACAGAAGTACAGGAGCTGACGGTGACGATAAATTTATCGAAGTACCATTAGGAACGGTAGTAAAAGATAAGGAAACAGGTGAAATCTTATTTGAGATCACAGAGGACGGTGAAAAGCAGGTACTTTCGAGAGGAGGTAAAGGTGGTTTAGGAAACTGGCACTTTAGAAGTTCGACTAACCAAACTCCTCGTTATTCTCAGCCTGGATTACCGGGTACTGAGATGGATGTAATTTTAGAACTAAAAGTTCTTGCCGATGTTGGTTTAGTAGGGTTTCCTAATGCGGGAAAATCAACTTTATTGTCCGTATTAACTTCGGCAAAGCCAAAAATTGCTGATTATCCATTTACAACTTTGAAACCTAACTTAGGAATTGTTGCCTACAGGGATTATCAGTCGTTTGTAATTGCTGATATTCCTGGAATTATCGAAGGTGCTGCTGAAGGAAAAGGTCTAGGTCATTATTTCTTGAGACATATTGAAAGAAATTCGACTTTATTATTCCTAGTTCCTGTAGATACTCCAGATATTAAAGGAGAATATGATATTCTTGTAAATGAATTAACAAAGTACAATCCTGAAATGTTGGATAAAGAACGGTTACTGGTAATTTCTAAAATCGATATGCTTGATGATGAATTAAGAGCAGAGCTTAAAGCAGAACTCGATGTTTCATTCAAGGAGGTTCCCTACATGTTTATTTCCTCAGTAGCTCAAATCGGGTTGACAGAGTTAAAAGACAAACTTTGGAAAATGTTGAACGACTAATTAGTCCATCGATATAAAATAGAAAATCCGCTTCAAATTGTTTGAAGCGGATTTTTTTTATTCTTATGTATTCTATTCTTTATTCCTTCACTTGTACTCGTATTCCTTTTGTGTGACTTGAAAATTCTGGTGCATACATACTTTGAATAGTAGAAATTCCGTTAGAGAAAGCACCTAAATTATTTACTCTGATGTCATACTCTAAAACGTAAGTACCTTGATTAATTTGATCAAAAAAGAAATGCGTTGCTGCATCTCTTGTGCTTTTGTAAAATCCTAAACCTGACTTGTATTCATAGCTCGATAAAACATCGATAGGTTCAAAGCAAGACGCTCGCATATCTTTTAGATGTACAAACTCCATGTTTTCGGTAGCTTTGATAATTAAACGAACAGTGACTAAGTCTCCTAACTTGAGTGAGCTTGTTGTTGTGATTTGCTGTAATTGATCTCCTTGAGTAGTAGTACTCTTCACGTATAATTCCTTTGAAACAGTTAGACTAGTAGCGGGCTTGCTTTTTATTTTGTCTAATTCTTCAAAATATTGCCAGTACAAGCCACCGTATCCGGGAACCTTACTTTTATTATCGATGGAAATAGAACTCATTTCCTTTTTAATTTCATCCGCTTTCCAGTTGATTTTTAGATATCCACTTTCGGCTTCTTTAGTCTCTGTCGATAGTTTTTTGGTAAGTATTTTGTTATCACCTATTTTTATCACCGTATTGTCCTTAACACTCAACCAATCGCTGCCTTGAAGTAGTAATGCGTAAACGGCTTCAGTAGTGGCTTTGGTAGTAGGCCAGTTTTTAGTTTGCTTATTTTTTAAAAGCCATACTTTCATTGCATCGACTGATTTTGTGTCTTTGTTTATCTCTGTAAAAGCTTCGATCAACAGGGCTTGCGTTTCTATCGGTGCTTGGTACCAATACCAGCCCGCTTTATTAGTAATCCAGTACATTCCCCAATCTTCATTAGTAGAAGCAGTCTCTTTTAGATTTTCGATGATTTTATTAGCAATAATTTTGTCGTCAAAACGATTTAGTACTAGTGCAGCCATTCCTTTTTCGTACAACGAATAGTTTAGCCAATTGTCCTTGATATTATTTAAGTAGGTTGTTGTTGCCTTTTTTAGTGTATCTGATAAAGGATATTTGCTCAGATAAAAAGAACGCGTATAGAGGTAATGTAGTTCTGAGCTAGGATTTATCCAAACCAACTTTTCGTTCGTTTTTAAATTAGAAACGGTGCGTTTGTATTGTTCTAAAAACTGGTTGTCGATGTAAGGGATAGTTGTTTTTGTAATCGCGTTAATCTTAGAACTAGAAATGGAATCTGCTTGTATTTTTTCGAGATGGCCTAAACCAGACAGAATGTGTCTAGTGATGTATTCATTATCAGCACCACCATCAAACCAACTAAAGGCACCTGAAGGTTTTTGTTTTTGTTTTAATTTGGCGAAAGTAGCGTCTTGGCTTTGCTTCATTTTATCTAAATCAAATAGAGTCGCTAGTTTTTGCTTCTTTTCCTCCTCTGATTTTGCATCATTTAACCATGGTGTTTCTGCTAAAATAATTGATTTTAATTCTTCGTTTGTTTCAAGGGCAGACTTCAATTTTCCGTTTTCCTTCCAATGATCCAATACGGTAGCGATCTTAGGATTACTATTGATGATCGTTGTTGCTAAAGCGTTGGCATAAAAACGAGCAAAAGTTTGCTCTGCACATTCATGTTCGTATTCCATCAAGTACGGTAAAGACTGTAAAGTTAACCAAGTTGGATTTGAAGTGTATTCAAGTGTAAATTGATGATTTCGCAACGTTGTTGAGGTGTTGTTTTTTAAATTTTCAAATGAGTACTCTTTTTTTGTGTTTTCACGAACCCAAACAGGTATACTTTCGGTAACTAACATACTATTCGTTAGCACAGGGACGATATTTTCTTCTCCATCAGAGAAGTTACCTGATTTTGCCAAAATACGGTATTGTACGCCTTGCGCTCCTTGGGGAATAACAATTTTCCAACTGCTTGTAGTATTTCCAAGTGCACTCAAGCTAAAGTTTTGTGTAGCTTTTACATTTAGCATTTTTGCATCTAATGGTTGCATGGTTGCTGCATCAAATAGCTGTAATATCGCCAGACCAACTTTAGGTGTTTTGGTAGTGTTAGCAATTTTTGCCATGATGGTAATGGTATCTTTCTCTCTAAAAAAACGAGGGAAATTTGGTACAATCATTAATTCTTTTTGTGTGATTACGGTTTTCTCTAAATAGCCACTTACCGCATTTTTATTGTGCGCAAGCAAGCGTAATTTCCAGGCCGTAAGTGCTTCAGGTGATGTGAAGCTAAAACTAAACTTTCCGTTTTTATCTGTTTTTATAGTAGGGTAGAAAAAAGCGGTTTCAGCAAGATTCGTTCGTGCTTTTACTTGAGTCAATGCTTCGAGTGCTTTTTTTGTAGTAATTACAATAACGCCGTTCTTCCCTTTATTTCCATAAAGAGCGACGGCTTTGGCATCTTTTAAGACTTCGACAGAAAGAATATCAGAAGGATTTATGCTGTTCGCATCAATAGCCGTAGCTATAACTCCATCGATAATATATAAAACATCTGGAGAACCGTTTATTGAGCTTGCGCCTCGAATTTGTAATCCAAGAACACTTCCTGCTAATGCTTTTTTAAGCTTAGTGGCATATCCGGTCACTACCACCTCACTAATTTCTTGTGCTTTAGCGACAACTGGTTTGACAAACTTTACCTGATCAACATTACTAGTCATTTGTTTTGGAGCCACAGATAATACTGCATTTGCATCTCCCTTTATTATTTCAAATCCTGCTTTTTTATCATTAATACTAGTTAAGTTACTATCTTTCAAGCTTTCATATTCAGATTCATTGATATTAAAACCAAACCACTTTAATATTGTCGATTCATTGTTAAAGTAAAATTGTTGTGAGTGATCATCAATGTAATCTAAAGATAGGCTTCATCAAAACCTAAAGCGGTTCTAGTATTTACATAATTGGTGTTGTAGTTTAGGAATCCTAGAGTTCTCCAGTCCGTAATGGTGAATTGATCTAAAGAGCTATCATACATGGAGGCGAGAATTTCGGCTTCCCTAGTTGTATTGGTTGCATTGAGTTTAAAGGACCAATTCTCTAATTTCCCAGGCTCTATCTTGTTTCTAAAGGTTTCTATTTCGAAATTTAATTCGGCATCAACTGTTTGCAGTCCTACACTCAATTCTTTTGTAAATAATTGGTTTTCGAAAATAGTTTCAAAACCAATTTTAATATCGTTCTCGAATTCTTTGTTTATTGGAATATCGAGACTGGTTGTATGGTTTTGCGATATTATACTGTTTTGGTAATAGGTTTTACCATAGTAGTTCGCTACGATATTCATGTGTAGCGTGTCGATGATTGACAGGATTTCTAACTGAACAAAGCCGTCTTTTTTAGGGTTTTTATTGGTTTGTTTGACTGTAAATAGTTCGTTAGGAGTGAATTTTGTCGCTGACTGCTGAATTTGAAATTCAGTGGTGGTTTCTACATTATTTTTGAATTCATCTACTGCTGAAAAGACAATTTTATAACTTCCAGATTCATAGTTTTTGATGAAATCTAACGGAATAGTTTTGTCTGTTTTAGTGTCGACGGTTTTAGTGAACAATAATTTAGGATGAATTTCCCTGTCGCTGTTGGGGTCGCTGTTTATTTCATAAGGAAATAGACGATCAAATTCGGTTTTTGAAATGGTGGTAAAATCAGGGTATTGCCATACTCTTGTTTTAAATTTAGGAAGTGTAGGTTTAATTAAATACAATTTAATTTGCCCTTTAGTTGGGACGAACTGACCGTTCAGATTTTGACTGGATAGTTTGATCTCGTTTACAGCTGCGGTTTCTATTTTAGAGGCTACAATTGCGTTTAGCTCCAGTGCATGATAACCTGCCTTGGCAATTAATGTACGTAGTGAACGTGTTTCGCCATTGCTATCAGTAATATCAGCCTTGATAAAATAGCTAAAGATAGGCTGGTCAGCTTTTTTAGATTCAGTTGAGGGTAGCGCTATGAATGCAATTTCAAAGTTCCCGCTGGCATCTGTTTCAGTGGTTTTAGAGGTAATGATTTCTGGTTTTTCATAATTGCCGTAACGATAGGCGACAGGGTTATAAACTATTCGTTCGATTGTGTACGCAACTTTAGCGTTTGATATAGTACTACCTGAGAAAGCGTTGGCTAAACCACTAGTTCTTATTAATTGGTTTACTAAAACGGTTTCTTTTATTTGCTCTATTACGATCTCAAATTGTGGTCGTTTGTATTCTTCGACATTAAAATTAATTGTCGAGTTATTAAAGTCAACATTGTCCCAAAACGGATGCTCATCTTTTTCTAGATCATAGGAAACGTCTTTTTCATAATCGATTGGTTCGTCTACTTGCATCGAATAGCTTCCGGTTAAGCCAGTTGCGGGTAAAATAAATTCTCCCGAAAAAGAGCCGAAATCATTTGTAACGACATCAAAATTTTTGACTTCAGCTCCTTTAGGATCATTAATTGTTACCGCAAAGCTTGTCTTAGGAACAACTGCCGACTGGTTGTCTTTTTTTTGAAAAGCAATTCCCTTGTAGTACACGGTTTGTCCAGGTCGATAGATAGCACGATCTAAAAAGAATTCAACTTTACCTTTAAATTTGACCTTGTCATCCCCATCATAATCGTATTGGTAGCTTAGGTAGTTGTTGTTGATAGATAAGGTGTCAGCAATTGTGCTCACCACGAGTGTGGAATTCTCGTAATCGCGATTCTTGTCAGCTGTTTCGGTGTATGTCGCTAGACCATTAACGTTTGTCGTGATTGTGAAATGGTTCGATTTAATAGTAACATTTTCTAGAGGTTTACCTGTTTTTCTATTAAGCACCGTATAGTTTTGGGCTTGGTCATTGCTTGAGGCAAGTAATGATAACTCGGTTATTGTTATGACCTCATAACCATAGCCTTTTGTTTCCTTTAATTCATCTTCACTCTCAAAGTACACAAGATAATTTCCAGTTGTTAGCTGCGGTAGCATTACTTCCGTTGTATATTCAAAATAGTCTTTCTTATCAATAAGTTCATATTTTGTGATCGTACTTAGTTTTGTGTTTTTCTTGATATCATCTACTAAACTATCTCTGGTTCTGTAGTTGTTTTCGAAAGCATTAAAAGTAGTGTTAGGTATTTTGTAATAGGAAATAATGATGTTGTTAGTATTTTGATAACTAATAAAAGCTCTTGAATTTTCTTTATTGTAAAGCTGTTTTTGGAGCTGAACAGTTAAGGACTTCGATGCTATTTCTTCCTTTTTCTGAATAGCTTTTTTATAAGTGTTGGAATGATCTTGTGTCGCAATAATGCTATCTAATAACTTTATCGCTTTTATATTGTAATCAGGATGTGTTTGTTTTGATGCGTTTTTTGCATAAATGAAAGCAATTTGTAAATTGACAAGATGTTTTTCTGATGGCTTGCTCAGTTTTTCTTTAATTTTATTTAGGCTAACGAGCAAATCCTCATCTGATGTAACCAAATAGTCATTACAAAATTGCAATCTGTTTAAAATGTTTTCTAGTGTAGGTTCTGCATTCTCTAATTTTTGATAGTAGGTTAGTGTTGTTTTAAGTTGAGCATTAGTAATATCATCCAGATTTAGTTTGGTAAAATTTTCCGTTGTACCGAGCAAGGAGCTCTTGCTCGTTTCGAAAGTTGCTTGATTAAAATCCCAAACACTGATTTTTGAGGTGTAAAATTGTATGTTTTCCTTTAAAAGATAATTGTACAGGTTTTCAGTTTTAAATTTATCAATGGTAAAAAAATCAAAAATTGCTTCATACGCAGTTAAGGGGGTGTTTTTGAGCACAGCTTCATCGGCTAGTGTGGCCTCAATAGCGATTTGTGTTTTAGTCTCAAAGTCAGTAGTGGTCCAAGTCAAAAAGTCGTCGCTATCAGACACTAAATTGCTTCGTCGCTGAATTAAATAGCGATTTTCATTGTAGTAATCTCGTAAACTGCTGTAGTAAATTAAATTCAGCAATGCTTTTGTAGGTCCTGATGCTGTGCTTATTTGTTGATTTAAATCAGTAAGGATTATATGTTGCGCATTTTCTTCAAGCACTTGCCTGAATTTGGAGCGATAGAAAAAGCACTTGATAATTTCTACATCGTTATGCTGCTTTACTGCTTTGCTGTAAATTTTACTAACAAGCGAATTAGCCGTTTTTATTTTGCCTAGCTTTTCGTTTGCCACAACCTCATTCCATTTTTTATCAAATTGTTGAGAAAAAGCGGTCATTGAAACGAAAAGTAAAAAAAGAAATACGTTTTTCATAAGTACGATATCATAAGGGATTGTTGATGCAATTTCGCTCGTTTAAACAAGGCAACAAATTACTGTTTTTTATGGAGATTATGAGAAGTATTTTATTCTTTTTTCTTACTTTTTTTAACTGGGGCATTTGTTTTTTTCGAAAATGTACTAACGGTTTAAAATTGCTTATTTAGGTTTTAGGATATAAATAATAAAGTGATTCCCTCGAGTAACAGGAGGAAATCACTTCGTGTATTAAAAAAAGTGTTGCTTTATTAACAATTGCAAGAGTCATCTCGTACTGATGTTATCAGTATTTTTTTAGTTTCTAGTAAAAACGGAATGGATTACCCAAGCAGGTCCAATTAAAAGAAATTGTAAATCCTTAATAAATGAAGGTTTTTTGCCTTCGATTTTGTGTCCGTAAAACTGACCGACCCAACCTATGGTAAATACGGAAACAGAGAACCATACTAACGAAACGTATTGTGCTATGATGTAGTTCCCGACAAGGCAAATACTTGTGAAAAGCAACATTTTTAGTCCCATTTTTAGTGATAGTCTAAAGTAAAACAATAGTACGAAAAGCAATACGATAAAAGCCCAATTTGCAAAAATAGGATGCACTGATGCTAATTCATGTAGCAGAGTATTAGGAATGCTCATAAACAAACCAACGACCGAAAAAAAGATTAACGGGACACAGATGTAGTGTATTTTTTTATTAGTTACATTTTTGTGGCTTACAGCATATTCATCAAACCATTGCGCTAGTGTTTTCATGTTTTATTTTTTACTAATATAATAAAAAAACCATACGTGGGTGAAGGAGCTTGTTTTTTGATCGTGTTTAGATGACCGCTATTGTAGTCCATTAACACTTGAATGAGGGATAGCAGCGGAAATCCTTTTTGAGGTTTTTACCGATAAAAGATTGCAGTGTATAGCCCGGCCCGCTTTTTTGCGGGACATTCCCAAAGAAATTTTAAAATTGGGTATAAGTATCAAATAGATATTGGAGTGTTTCGGGAATATTGTTAGCGATGATAGTAGGATAAGTACTTTGTTGGTCGAGCCAGTTTTGGATTGTTTTGTCAAAATCGGTTTTTACGGTATAGGCAGTTGGAACGCCCATTTTTTTTAGTGCTGCAGCATTGCATTCTTGTTCGTAGTGATTACGTATGGGTATGCTTAAAACTTTTTTTTGGAGGTAAAGTGCTTCGGCGGGAGTTTCGAAACCGCCTCCCGTGATGATGCCATAACAAGTAATTAGGCTTTTATTAAATGTTTTTTGTTGTACTGGATAATAGGTGATGTTTTTGATTACTTGCTTGGTTTTTATGCCGTGTAAGAACCAATGAAATTGCAGATGAGGTAATTTGCGAAACGCCATTTCTAGACAATCTTGGTCAAACGAAGGGAGGTAAACAGTAATGTGGTTTAGGTTTTGCGGTTGTGCCTGTATAATTTCATCTTTGATTATGGGTGGTAGTATGAAGGAATCATATTGCTGAAAATGCAATCCTATATTTTGAGGGGATGGTGCATAATGTTTAAGAATCATTTCGCCCAGAATACTTTTTTTATCTGGTCGTGGCGTTGCAGCTGAGGTAAAACTAGCTTGGTGACCCAATTGTACTGAATGCACGTTTTGTAACTTGCAGGCTAGGGCAGTGATCGCATCAAAGTCATTGATGACAACATCGTACTTGCTTAAAGGTAATGAGTCTGCATCTTTATACATTTGTCTGGGTCTAATATTTTTTAGAATGTCCCAATATTGTAATCCTCCGCATTTGCTGTAATGTAGACTACAACCGTTACTTTTATATTTTACAGGTAGTTTTAAATCCAAAGTGGCATTTGTACCGCTTAACATAAAATCTACGGTACCGTGTTTTTTTAAATACGGATATAGCTGCATTGCTCTACTGATATGTCCGTTTCCGGTTGCTTGGATGGCGTAAAATATTTTCATTGAAAACAAGTTTTTTGTAGTTTGGAAGATCTAGGTATTATTATTGCTCTAATGTACGCGCCGTATGTTATGTGAAGGTTGTTTTAAGTTTTCTATTTTATTACAATTTGATTTTGATAATTTTGGCTTTTTAATGTGACATAAAATTTTCCTTATCCTTTAAAATTTACTTATTTTTGAACTATGAAAAACTTTTTAATCATCTTTTTATTACTACCAGTACTTGTTATGTCACAAAGTAACTTTGAAAGGGGACAGCGATTGTTTGAAGAAGGTAAAACAGATCAGGCTGAAATAGTATTTAAATCTATTTTAAAATCAGAGCCGTCAAATCTTAAAGTTGTAGAGTATTTGGGTGATATCGCCGGCATTAATAAATCATGGGACGAAGCGTTATCGTATTATGAAAAGTTAAAAATTGCCCGACCAACCGAGGCAGATTATTTTTATAAGTACGGTGGTGCTCTAGGAATGAAAGCTCTAGAGGTTAATAAATTTAAGGCTTTAGGAATGATTGATGATGTAAAAGGGTCTTTTGAAAAAGCCATAAAATTAGATCCTAAACACCTTGAAGCTAGATGGGCTTTGATTGAGTTGTATTTAAAACTTCCAGGAATTGTGGGAGGTAGTGAGTCAAAAGCGATTAGGTATTCGGCCGAACTGATGCGTTTGTCCCCAGTAGATGGCAATTTGTCAAGAGGACATATTGAAGAATATTTTAAAAGATACAGTAAGGCGGAGCAGTACTACAAAAAAGCAATCGCCATTGGGAACTCTAAAGTAAGTTATCAAAAACTAGCTGATTTATATAAAAATAAGATGAATAATCCTGAGAAAGCGTCGGAAACGCTTTTACAGTACAAGAATAGTGGCTCAGCAGGAAAAAAAAATATTTAAAAACGTACAAAAGAGTAAATTGATAATTCAATTATCTTTATGCACAAAGACTTATAATATCGATTATATATGAAAACTCATTTTATTGCCATTGGTGGAAGTGCTATGCACAACTTAGCATTGGCTTTACACAACAAAGGATACCAAGTTACAGGAAGTGATGATGCCATTTTTGAGCCTTCAAAGTCTCGATTGGAGGCAAAAGGAATTTTGCCAGAAAACTTGGGATGGTTTCCTGAAAAAATAACTGCCGATATAGAAGCAGTGATTTTAGGGATGCATGCCAAAGGGGATAATCCAGAATTGTTGAAAGCACAGGAATTAGGTCTTAAGATTTTTTCTTATCCGGAGTTTTTATATGAGCAATCTAAAACGAAAACTAGAGTTGTCATAGGTGGTTCTCACGGGAAAACAACGATTACCTCAATGATTCTTCATGTGATGCATTACCATGATATAGCAGTAGATTACATGGTAGGCGCACAATTAGAAGGATTCGATACCATGGTACACTTGACTGAGGAGAATGATTTTATTGTTCTTGAGGGTGATGAATACTTGTCGTCACCAATTGATCGTAGACCAAAATTTCATTTGTACCAACCCAACATTGCTTTGATTTCAGGGATTGCTTGGGATCATATCAATGTTTTTCCAACTTATGAAAACTACGTTAATCAGTTCGAAATTTTTATCGGGAAGTTAATTGATGGAGGAATCTTAGTATACAACGAAAATGATCCTGAGGTAAAACGTGTGTCTGAGGCGGCAACAAATCCGATTCGAAAATTACCTTACGTGACGCCAGCATATCGAGTAGAAAATGGAATAACGTTGCTAGAGACGCCAGAGGGAGATATGCCTATTGAAGTTTTTGGGGCACATAATTTGAATAATTTGGCTGGGGCCAAATGGATCTGTCAAAATATGGGTGTAGATGAGGCTGAGTTTTACGAGGCGATTGCGAGCTTTAAAGGAGCATCAAAAAGACTCGAGAAAATTGCCGAATCCAAAAGCGCAGTAGCTTACAAAGATTTTGCACATTCGCCAAGTAAAGTGGCAGCTACTACAAAAGCAGTAAAAGAGCAATATCCTGATCGAACTGTTATAGCATGTTTAGAATTACACACTTACAGTAGTTTGAATGCAGCGTTTTTGAAGGAGTACGAAGGAGCACTAGATTTTGCCGATGAAGCAGTAGTGTTTTATTCGCCAGATGCAGTTAAAATAAAACAATTGGAGGAGGTTACCTATGAGCAGATAGCTACAGCTTTTAACAGAAAAGATTTAGTTATTTACACTAATCCAGCTGAATTTAAAGCATATTTGTTTGATAAAAACCTAGATAACTGTGCATTGTTGTTAATGAGTTCAGGGAATTATGGAGGATTAAATTTTGACGAGGTAAAGGAGTTATTGAAGTAGGATGTAAGGATTATGAAGACAACTGTTTTAAGAACAACAAGTGATAATCCTGATTTTAGATGTTTGGTTGCCGAACTGGATCAGAGTTTATGGGATCGTTACAAAGAGGCAGGACCAGAATATTGGAGCAACAATATTATAGAGTATAATGCAAATGTTGTGCTTGTTTATCAGGACCAAATTGCAGTAGGCTGTGGTTGTTTTAAAAAATATGGTGAAGGAACTATTGAATTAAAACGGATGTATGTTTCCGTAAACGCCCGCAAATTAGGTTTTGCTACTAAGTTAATTAATGAGCTAGAACAGTGGGCTAAAGAATTAAATTATACGATTGTCGTTTTAGAAACGCTATACAAGCAAATTGAAGCGATAGCCTTATATCAAAAAGTAGGATATGGTATTATTGATAATTATCCTCCTTATGTTGGGCAAGAAAATAGTATTTGTATGAGGAAAGAAATTTAGAATAGGTAGTAGCAATAATAGGAGAAATACTAATTCTAGCGATAAGCGGACTGTTACTTTTTGTATTTGTAATGTCCAACAATCTCATAATCAAAAAGGCAGTCTGCGAGTACTTGACCACCGCCAACGTTATGTACGATAAGATTTCTTTTTCCGTCAGCAGATTTTTTGTTGGTAACTATTCCAATATGTGGTAACTTTCCGTTGATTATCCAGCTGACAATATCTCCTGTATTGTAATCTGACGCATTTGTTGAAACAGCTAACTTTTGACCTTTGCGCTCAAAAAATGTATTTAAATTAGGAACTCTCCTATGATCAATATTGGTATCTGTTCCTCTCATGCCCCATTTTGTTAAATTGGGATATTTAGAAAAATTTGCTTTCATATCTTCGTGTACTTCCTTTTGTAAATCTATACTAACTTTGCGGTACGTACGTATAATTACATCTGTACAAACACCTTTAGTTGGAGGTACATCACCATTAGGATATTTAATTTTTATATAAGATAGGTCATAAACAATCATTGGATTAATTATGGAAATTGCTGCTGCAGATAGTTTTTCTTCAAATGTTTTATTAGGTTCGATTGGCTGTACTACGTTTGGATATTGTACTTCTTCTTTTGTCATGCAATTGGCAGCTAAAAAAGTAATGATTAGTAGTAGGATATGCTTCATCTTTTTTTTATCTAAGATAAATTATTTTTGGGATGTTTTAATTTTATATGGATTCCATTTTCTAATTTTTACGTAGTTTAGCTAAAATATAATGCTCTTGATTTATTTTAACAGATGGAACACACTAATTTTCCTATTACAAATTGGTCCGAAGACGATAAGCCAAGAGAAAAGCTTATGCTTAAGGGAAAAGCCGCGTTAAGTGATGCCGAGTTGATTGCTATTTTGATTGGTTCAGGAAGCAGGAATGAGTCAGCGGTAGAATTAAGTAAAAGAATTTTAAAAAGTGTTGATAATAACCTAAATGCATTAGGAAAGCTATCTATCGCTCAATTAATGCTCTTTAAAGGTATTGGTGAAGCCAAAGCAATTTCAATTATTGCAGCTATGGAACTTGGACGTCGCCGCAGGACTGAAGATATTCTTGAACTGACAAAAGTAACTTCTAGTAAGGTTGTTTTCGAAATTATGCAACCAATAATAGGGGAGTTGCCACATGAGGAATTTTGGATTGTGTACCTTAATAACTCTAATAAAATATTATCTAAAGCACAACTAAGTAAAGGAGGAATAACGGGAACGCTTGTCGATGTACGAATTGTATTTAAGTCGGCATTAGAGTTAGGTGCTACAGGATTAATCTTATGCCACAATCATCCTTCAGGTACTTTGGTTCCAAGTGAAGCGGATAAACAGATTACTAAAAAATTAAAATCAGCTGGTGATAGCCTAGAAATAAAGGTGCTAGATCACCTTATAATTACGGAGACTAATTACTTCAGTTTTGTAGACGAAGGGATTTTTTAAAAGAACAAAACAATGAAAATAGAAAACATTACTGATATATTTTTTGATTTAGATCATACACTGTGGGATTTTGAAAAAAATTCTGAGCTGACTTTCGCTAAAATATTTGCTTCAAGCCATCCGGAGGTTCGTGTTAAGGATTTTATCCAAAAATATGTGCCCATTAATCAAGCCTGTTGGCAACTGTATCAGTACGATAAAATTACACACGAAGAGTTGCGGTATAATAGGTTAAAGCATTCCTTTGATGCTATAGATTATGAAGTGACAGATGAACAAATTGCTATTTTGGCTCAAGATTATATCGACTTATTGCCAGATAATAACCATCTGTTTGAAGGAGCGTTTGAAATTTTGGATTATCTAAAACAAAAGTATCAGTTGCATATCATAACAAATGGTTTTGCTGATGTTCAAGACAGAAAAATCAAAAATTCCCAATTGCAAAGTTATTTTAGATCTGTAACAAATTCTGAAACTGCAGGGGTAAAAAAACCAAATCCATTAATTTTTGAACATGCACTTCAAACAGCTAAGGCAAATAAATCGCAAAGTGTTATGATTGGAGATTCGCTCGATGCTGACGTCGAAGGTGCCTTGAAAATAGGTTTAGATGCTATTTTTTTCAATGAAAGCAATATCAAAGTCGAAGGTCATATCAAACAAGTCAACCATTTATTAGAATTAAAAAAATACCTATAATTATGAAAAAGCATTTAGTAGTTATCGCCTTGTTTATATCTGGTTTGGGATTCGCACAGTCTATCAACGACTATAAAGCGGTTATTATTCCATTAAAATATGAATTTATGAAGTCAGACAATCAATATCGATTGGCTACCTTGACGAAGTTTAATCTTGAAAAGGCAGGCTTTGATGCTTATTATGTCAATGAAGAGAAGCCGATGGGTTTAGGTGATCGCTGTGGATTACTGGATCTGGACGTTGTAAACCAAAAAGCTTTTTTGACTACAAAATTATACATTGTTTTTAAAGACTGTTTTGGTAAGATTGTGTATCAGTCCGAAATTGGGTTAAGTAGAGAAAAAAGTTATGATGTCGCTTACAGCGAAGCTATGAATAAAGCATTTGAATCTGTAATTGCCCTAGAATATAAGTACAACGGAAATTTAAATGTAGCTGATGCTGCCCCTCGTGCTCAGGTTGCCAGTACAACAACTTATAATCAAAATGTGCAGCCTACAGTAGCCGTTGCAACAACAGTTGTTACTGTTCCAAGTGCAACAGTATTGTATGCTCAGCCTACGACTAATGGTTTTCAATTAGTAGACAGTACGCCGAGCGTTGTTCTAAAAATACAAAAGACAGCCAAACCTGATTTTTTCCTTGCACAAAAGGCAGAAACGAATGGAGTTATGTACAAAAAAGACAACCAATGGGTTTTTGAGTATTACCAAGGTGATACGCTAATGTCTGAAAAAGTAGACGTTAAATTCTAAAAGCAAAATAATAGCATGCAAAAAGGGGCACTTCATTTAGATTGCCCCTTTTTATTTAGTAATTGTACTTGTTTTTCCATCGATTTTTTAGAAATTCTCGCGTTGTATTTTCTCTGGAATTGTTGCCAGGAATATAAATGGCTGTGTTTTGTAAATCATCTGGCAGGTATTCTTGCTCAGCAAAATTATTTTGATAATCATGTGAATATTTGTACTCTTCGCCATAGCCTAGTTCCTTCATTAATTTTGTTGGCGCGTTTCTTAAATGAATAGGAACTGATAAATCGCCTGTTTGCTTCACTAATTGTTGTGCGGTGCCAATAGCGAGATACGAAGCATTGCTTTTAGGTGATGTCGCTAGGTAAATAGCACATTGACTTAGTATAATTCGGCTTTCAGGATAACCAATTGTGGCAACTGCCTGAAAAGTATTGTTTGCCATAATAAAGGCCGTTGGGTTTGCGTTTCCTATATCTTCACTTGATAAAATAAGCATTCTTCGTGCTATAAATTTCACGTCTTCTCCTCCTTCGATCATTCGGGCAAGCCAATATACCGCCCCATTAGGATCACTTCCTCTAATCGATTTTATAAATGCAGAAACAATGTCATAGTGTTGCTCTCCGCTCTTGTCATATAAAACGGTGTTTTGCTGTACTAATGATAAAACGCGATCGTTTGTAACAATCACTTTATCGTCTGTAGAGGCGTTTATTACGAGCTCAAATAAGTTCAGCAGCTTGCGTCCGTCTCCTCCTGATAATCGAAGTAGAGCTTCGGTTTCTTTTAATTCAATAGATTTAGCTTGCAAGTAAGTATCAGTTGTCATTGCCCTTTCAAGTAGTG
>CAXBGV010000004.1:0-20782 GCA_963975235.1 uncultured Flavobacterium sp.
AATATTGTTGCAGAAGCATTGTAAACAGGCACAAAGTACCTCACTTTAAAATAAGCAAAACAAAGCGCTATAAGGACACTAAGCACAAACCATTTCCAATGTATTGTATATTTACCAATTTCTGCCTTAAAATCGAACTCTTGTTCGAACTCCTCGGTCAAGTTATTCTTTTCCATATAATTATCGTGTAAATACTAAAATGAAGGATAATATCGTCAATGCCAATGAGGTAAAAGTGGTCGCCAATGTGACATCTGGGCTTATAGTTCTGTATTTTGGCTCTACATAAACCACATCATTCTGAGCCATATAATAGTATGGTGAATTAATAAAATCGGCCTTAGTAACGTCAACTCTATGATATGACTTGACACCATCGATATCACGAATTACTAAAATATTATCCCTTCTAGATGTTGGTTTTAAATCACCTGCCATTGTTAATGCCTCAATTAAGGTAAAACGATCTGAACTCACTTTAAGAACGCCTGCACCACCAACTTCACCTTGCACTACCACCTTAAAATTTTCTAGACGAATGGTAATAATTGGGTTTTTAATATAAGCGGAAATTTTCTTTTTGAAAAGGGCTAAAACCTCAGAACGTGTCAGACCACTTAATTTCAATCTTCCTAATTCTGGAAAATCAATATAACCATCAGCATCTACTAGATAATCAGTAACCACAGAACTACTACCAGCTGACCCTCCGCCTGATGAACCAACGTTGGAAGGGTTCAAGTTAAAAGGAGCAGTAATAGTTGGATCTTCAGCAGAAATATTTATTTTGAGTAAATCATCCGGCTGAATTCGTATTTCGTATGAATTCAACTTTTCTTGAGCCATAGTTTCAATGTTTTGATAGTACAAAATATCTTTCTTCGGAGTACAAGAAAAAATAAAAGGAATCAAAAAAAGCAGTAAAGATTTTTTTGATAAAAATAAATATTTCATAGAGTAAATGTATTGTTTATATAGGGCGTGACATGCGTCTCATCTGAGGATTATTGGACATTAAAACACTGATTTTTATTACTGACATTGCGTTAACATGGCGCAAATATAGGGATTAAGTCCTTATTGTAACTATTTTTTTCGTACGTGATTTTATTTTTTGCTTTTAAGCTAAATGAGTTAGTTGTACTTTCATTTTAATAAAATGAATTACTGTATAAGACTATAGGCGCTACATTTTAAGAGATCATTGTATTGAAAGCTTTTTTTATTCGGTCGAGATCATCATTAGACAAGTTCGATCCTGAAGGCAGGCATAACCCTGTATTAAAAAGTGTTTCAGCAACAGTACTCCCATAATAAGGATATTGTTCAAAAACAGGTTGTAAATGCATGGGTTTCCACAAGGGTCTCGATTCTATATTTTCCTGTTCCAAAGCCAATCGGATCACTTCAGCGGTGAGTCCGTTGCTTTTTTCTGGATCAATTAAAATAGCTGTAAGCCAATGATTGGAATAGTAGTCAGCGGTAATGGAATTAAAAACAGTAATCGCTTCATATTCGCTAAACAATTCTTGGTAAAAAGCATGCATTCCTCTGCGAAGGGCTATATGTTTATCCAATACTTCCATCTGGCCCCGACCAATGCCTGCACAGATATTACTCATTCTGTAGTTATACCCTACTTCGGAATGTTGGTAGTGGGGCGCATTATCTCTCGCCTGAGTCGCTAAAAACACCGCTTTGTCTTTTACTGCTGCGGTTGGAGATACGATTGCTCCTCCTCCTGAAGTGGTAATGATTTTATTTCCATTAAAAGATAAAACACCAATATCGCCAAAAGTCCCGCATTTTTGTCCCTTGTAGGTACTGCCTAAAGCTTCTGCACTGTCCTCTAAAATTGGAATTTCATATTTATTTGCAATTGACCGTACCGCATCTACTTTGTAAGGCATACCGTATAAATGCACTGCAATAATTACTTTTGGTTTTTTGCCCTTTACAATTCGATCTTGTATAGCTTCTTCCAAAGCAGTAGGACATAAATTCCAGGTGTCAATTTCACTATCTACAAAAACAGGAGTAGCACCTAAATACAAAATAGGATTCGCTGAAGCGCTAAAGGTCATACTTTGACAAATCACCTCATCACCGCTTTGCACTCCCAATAAAACAAGTCCTAAATGTATGGCTGCAGTACCGGAGCTTAAAGCACCTACATGGCAGTCACTGCCTAAATAATTTTCTAAATCCTTTTCCAATCCGTTTACATTAGGCCCCAAAGGAGCCACCCAATTAGTATCGAACGCTTCTTGAACAAATTTTTGCTCATTTCCGCCCATATGCGGCGAAGAGAGCCATATTTTTGAGTTATTCATTTTTTTTATTTTTTATAATTCGTCCCGGATTACCTACCACTGTTGCGTAATCAGGAACGTTACTTATTATTACAGCACCTGCTCCAATTGTGGCCCATTTACCAATGCTAATTCCTTGTATGACCGTAGCTCCAATACCAATATGACTACCCTCGCCTACTTGAACTCCTCCCGCTATTGCAGCATTGGGAGACAGATGCACATAATCCTCCAAGACACAATCATGCTCCAAGATAGCCGCTGTATTAATAATGCAATGCTGCCCAACAGTAGCTCCTGCATTTATTACCGCTGCCGCCATAACTACTGACCCTTGCCCGATTGTAGCAAAATCTGAAATTATAGCCTGTGAATGTATCGCACTATCGTAGCAGGTAACGATGCGCTCTACTATTCTTTTCCTGCTGGCATTGTCTCCAATAGAAACAATGAATTTTGAGGCTTTATCAAAACTAAAATTACTAGAAGGCATAACAGGAATATGCAACAACTGTTGTATTTTGGGTTGATCATCAAGAATAGCGGTGACATATTCTTTGTTCAAATTCAATATATCAACCACCACTTTGCAATGGCCACTAGCACCATATAAATATAATTTATTCTCCATTAAACGGTTCGATTGTAGCAGCATCGGCTGCGTTTATTCCTTCACTTTTAACAACTTTCTGGATCGTCATTATCAAAATTTTTAAGTCCAAATTAAATGAAATATGATCCACATACCAAACATCTAATTCAAATTTTTTATTCCAAGAAATAGCATTTCTACCATTTACTTGTGCCCAACCCGTGATACCTGGTTTCACCTCGTGTCGCCTGTTTTGTTCCTTAGTGTACAAATGCAAATAATGCACTAATAAGGGCCTGGGGCCAATCAAACTCATTTCTCCTTTTAGTACATTCAATAACTGCGGAATCTCATCTAAGGATGTTTTACGAACAAAACGGCCTATGGGAGTTAAGCGTTGGACATCAGGCAAAAGGTTACCATCAGTATCCTTCTTATCATTCATGGTTTTGAACTTGATAATTTTAAAAACTTCGCCTCCTTTTCCTGGTCTCAACTGAAAAAAGAAAGGTTTGCCTTGATTCGCCAAAAACAAACCTACGGTTACCACCAAAAGTACCGGACTAAGTAAAGCCAATCCAATCAAAGCGGCTACAAAATCAACTACTCTTTTAACGAAGGATTTATACATTATTTTCTACTCTTTTATACTCTGCTGCAATAGCTTCCCAAACACATTGCTGTTCGTATCGGGACACAATTATATGTCTTGCACTTGACCGTAGCTTTTCCATTAAAACAACATCCAATACCATCTTTTGCATAGCTGCTTGTAGCGCTTTTACATTTTGAACCGGAATGATAAGCCCGTTTTGTCCATTAACTATAATTTCATTACTGCCATTGATATCCGTAACGATAGATGGCAGCCCCATTGCTCCAGCCTGCAAAACCACATTCGGAAAGCCTTCACGATAACTTGGAAATACCAAGCAATCGGCAATTGCAAAGTAAGAACGCACCTCGGCTTGAAAACCTACTGAGATGATATTTTTATTATTTACTATGGCTTGTAGCGTTTCAGGCTGTAAAGGATCTAATTGGGATTCTAGTGGTCCAACAAGCAATAGCTTTAGTTCTCCTTTAGTTGAAGTGTTCTCGACTTCGCTCGAACTGACTTTAAGTTGCGAAAAAGCACGAACTAATTCATTAATACCCTTATCGCCCACTAAACGACCCACAAAAATAAAAACAAAATCATTTTTACAAATTCCAAGCTCGTTTCGCAATGCTTCCTGCTCTGTATTTGAAACTTGCTCTTTTGTAAAATAAGCTGTATCAATACCATTCACATTACCGTTGGCAATTATTTTTAGCGGTTTCGTAGTGATTTGATAAGCTAGCAAATCATTTTTAACTCCCAAACCTTCAGGATAAATATGAGTAGCAGCCGAACATAGTAAGCGGTCCATTAATATTAAAAGCTGCTGTAAAAACCCTTTTTTTGTTGGAAAAATAAGTCCTGTAAAGGTGTGCATTCGTACTGGTACCCCAGCTAGTTTTGCCGCTAGCATAGACAACAAGCCTGCTTTTGGCGTAATAGAATGTACTATTTGTGGCTTTTCTTTTTTGAACAAAATATACAATCGCCACAAAGAAACCAAATCTTTTATCGGGCTAATATTTCGTTGCATTGGAATATTGACCGTTCGTACTTTCTCCCTATTATCAACTGTTTGCAGGTGTTCATCATCGCCAGAAACAGCCACAACTTCATACTGCTGTTGCAAAAAAGCCAATTGTCCTTTCAGTAAAAAGTCTAGCGATAAGGAGATTGTAGATGTTCGAATTATTTTTGTCAAAGCTATTGAAATCTTACTTTATATTGAATTAATAGATAAAGCATAAATCCGAAAGGAATAGCCATTAGTGTCAATACTTTTTCTGGCGAATCTTTCAAAAAATTTCTTTTCTTCAAAATAATACAACTAGAAATATAATGTACGGCCTCTATAAACTTACGTTTAGTAGATTTAGAGTACTTCATCGTAGTGATACGGTTGTAGATAAACCCCTTGGGATATTTTAAGTACTGAGCAAACATGGTATTACTAGAACCCGTTTCCTGATATTCGACAATTACTAATACTTCATTTAGAGTTGCTAATTGGTATTCTTTATCGATAAACAAATATTTGGTACCAAGTCCTACGTATTTTTCACCTTCAAAGACAGGATAATCAGGGTAACGATTAATTATAGCTGTACGATAGACTAATTTTTTATCTCCTGTACCTCCGTTTAGGTAAAAATCTTCGAGGGTAGTATACTCAGTTTTAAAATTAGAACCAATAATTTGTCCCGTAGGAACGGCATCCAAACCGATAAGACCTGCAACTTTATTATCATTAATAGTATCCCATTTAGCCAGAATAAGTTCTACTGCATTATTTGGCATAAAATCATCTGAGTCGATGCATGTATTTAACTCGGCAGTTATGTTCTTATAGGCTGTATTGTGTGCTCCATGCATGCCTTGATTATTTTGATAAATATAACGAATTGCTATTTTCTGCTCTTTTATCCATGCTGACACCAATGCTGCTGTACCATCAACAGAACCATCATCAACAATCAACCAGTCAAAATTTGTATTCGTTTGCTCACACAAACTATTGTATAGTCGTGGTAATAAATGCGCTCGATTGTACGCAGGAGTAAAAACAGTTAATTTTGTCATTATGTTTTTTGTAAAAGTGCGGTATATTTAGCTTCCAAAGTCACCACATTATTAGCAATATCATATCCCTTCGCAACAATCAAAGATGAAACATCTATTTTCTGGAGTTGTTTTAAATCATGAATTTTATTGGCCCATGCAGTAGCGGATTCTTTTAAAGAAATAACGGTAACCTGCTCCGGAATTAAAATAGCTTCTTTTGGAATACCATCAGAGATTACCGAATGTATACCTGAGGCTTGTGCTTCAACTAGAGAGACGGGTAAACCTTCAAATAATGAAGGAAATAGAAAAACATCCATCCCTTGAAGCAGCTGATTTACATCATCTCTCGACCCCAAAAATACTACTTGCTGCTCGATTCCCATGGAGGCTACTTGTTCTTGAACAGTTGACTTCAATTCTCCTTCACCTACCAAAAACAATCTTTGATTGGTATCAAGCTGTAGAAGTTCTTTAAAAATAGTTATTAAAAACTCATGATTTTTTTGAACATTAAAACGCCCGATATGAATGAAGTTCTTCGTATGCTCTGCATTCAATTTCTTTCGGATTTCTAACGCTTTCTCTTGATTGTAAGCAAAGGATTCACTAGCAATAGCGTTAGTCATCGTAAATGCCTTCGATGCATTTTTCTTACCAAAAAGCCAAATACTAGCTTCATCACCACAAGTGAAATACGTATTAATATAAGGTAACATACTTTTTTTGAGCCACCATCTAAAAGGCGATTTTATATCCCATTTAGGATTGGCATTGTGTCCATGAGCAATAATAACTGGAACACCGCGCTTGTGTGCTTCTTTGTAAAAAAAATAACCTAATTCAGAGCATTGACCATGAATGATCAGGTAGTTGTTGGTATTAAAAAACTGTGCAATTTCAGACTGATATGTTTTTATCGTATTTAATCCTAATGCTGAAAACCGAAAAATTTTGCCACCTAATGAAATTACTTCATCATCATAAGCTCCTTTTTCCTGCCTATGCACAGCAAAATCAAATTGAAACTTAGTACGGTCTAATTTTCTATAGTAGTTCATTACGTTAGTTTCGGCACCACCACGATTTAAGATGGTAAAAAGTTGTAAGACGCGAATAGGCTCTTGCATGATGTTTATTTTTTGATCATTTTTTGTACTGCCAGTAGCATTAAAAATAAAGGGAATGGCATATCATATTTAGCGAAAAGGAAAAATAGTTTCCAATGAAGCGGAAAATAAACCAATTTAAGGTTTTTTATAGCATCACGATATCTTTTAGAATTAAGTATATGTTTTATATTACTATATTTTTTAAAAAACGAGTTAGCAGAATACAACTCATTTAATCCCAATCCTATTATACTTAATGAAATTCTGTTTTGTAAAGCTTCCTGATAGCTTTCATCCAATCGTTCATTTTTTAAAAATTCCTCTAGAATTGAGTACAATCTGTCCCACTGAACAACTAATCTAGACTTGTAAACAGATGTCAAGGAACTTAAATTATTTTTTCTATAGTGATAAAGACATTGATGTATGTTCGAAATTGATTTCACGTATTTAAAAACAAAAGCATTAAATAATAGGTCCTCGGTCCCAATTTGCTTACAATCGGTAAAATATATCTTATTATCCTTTATGATTGTTGCTTTGTACAATTTTCCCCAAGCAGTAACTATTGAATCTGCATTTTCAGGACGAGCTAATTCATATTGGAACAAACCAAGTATTCTTCTATGTATTTTTCTTGATTCACTTTCGTTAAAAAATAAATTATTTTCTAAAATAAATTTTTCTTCAGTATAATTTGAAAATTCTTTACAATAAGAGAACAAAACGACATCTGCATGCGTACTTTTTACATTCTCTATTAAAAACTTGCAGGTATCCAAATCAATCCAATCATCACTATCTACAAAAAGAATATATTGTCCTTTTGCGATATCTATTCCAGTATTTCTTGCGCCAGAAAGCCCTTTATTTTCTTGATTTATTAATTTTATTCTACTATCTAATTGTTGATACTCTTTGCAAATTTCAAGACTATCATCTGTAGAGCCGTCATTAATTAAAATGATCTCTAGTTGATCATAAGATTGATTGATAATACTGTCTAAACATTGCTTTAAGTAAGAGGCAACATTATACACCGGAACTATCACACTAATTAAATGGTTCATTAATTATTGAGTTAAGATAACATTCATTAAGTAGGTAAAAGAGAAATAGGCCAGCAAGACAGAAGCTAAAACTTGATGTTGTTTTTTGATCTGAATTTTAGTTAAGAAAGGATAAACAATTATTATCCCCATCATAAACCAAGATAGGTAGGCAAAGCGGTTGGAAAAGTTAGCTCGAATAACTAAAATCCAAAACCCATTAGAAGCTAAGTAGACGCAAACCAAACGATTGTAGATGGTGTTTTGAAATTTTTTCTTGAATATAAAAAAATAGGCGATGTAAACAGCGAAAGCACTATAAAGTAAAAAATCCCAACGAAAACCAGTACTAGAAAACTCTCCTTGATCATTGGTACCTGTTAAATAGCTCACACGGTCATCGGCCATTAAGCCCGCAAAAAGTCCTTCCCAGAATCCTCCTGAGACTAATGACAAAGGAATACAAGCTATCCAGCCGTAAAAATATTTTTTAACATCTAAATAAAAATAGGTTAAAACAAGGGCCGCGGTGGGTATAACGAGCGACTTATGAAAACCCAATGCCAGGACAACAAATAGAACTTTAAAAACTATTTTATCACGACTCAATGCAAATAAAAATAGTGAAGTAGCTATACCATTTCGTATACCATTAGTAGCGTAAGTCCAAAATGAAAACGAACCAACTAATGTCAAAAAGGCATAATAGCTATACTCCTTGAACCACTTTTTACAAGCAAGCCATAGAGGCACTACATACAATAAGGCACAGATTAAAAAAAACATGGAGGCCGTCATTATTTGAGAAGAAGCGTACATAAAAGATTCAAAAATATAATCACTAGATTGAATCCTAGGAAATCCTTGCTGATAATTCTCAAAAGATTGATTGTACACAAGCATATCTCCAAAACGCCAGCTTATTGGCCTTAAACCAATATATGTAGCTGTAATGATAAGTAAAAATCTTTCAATAGTTTGAATGCTACCCTTATTCCTTGTGGCATCAATTGATAGTGAAGATGCTCTAAAAAAAGTAAATAACACTATGCACAGTACCAAATTAAAATAGGCTGACACATAAAATTCTAGAGGAACTAAAGTATTCAATTTTTATTTTTTAATTGTGTAAATAAATATTGCCATTGCTGCATTACGATATCCATCGAAAATTTGCAACTATTTTGCTTAGCTATAATTCCCATTTCTTGTCTTTTCTTTTCATTTCTAATCAATAATAAAATTTTATCAGCTAAAAGTTTTGTGTTTTTATTTTCAACTAAAATCCCATCTTTACCATCGGTAATAATGTTACGAGGCCCAGTCGGGCAATCATAAGAAACAATTGGCAAACCAACTGACAATGATTCTAACAAAACCATAGGAAAACACTCTGTATGAGAAGTCATTATATAAATAGAATATTCTAACATTGTTTTAATAATATCCTTAGTAGGATTTTGTATAATAATATTTCTCTCTAGTCCTGAACTGATAATCTTGCTTTTTAATTGATTAATTATTTCCTCATCTCCTTGACCATAAATATGTAAGTTCCAATCAGCTTCCTCTTTTACGACTAATGCCCAGACATCGATAAGATTTTCAAAATTTTTAACCGCTGCAATTCTGCCAGCTGCAATAACTTTTTTATTAACTAAAGCCGATTTTAATTGCTGATATCCAATAGGATTTGGAATAACAAAAGTATTTTTAGTCTTATAAAAAGCTTGTTCATCTCTATTCAACAGTATTAACTTATCAAACTTAGATTCAACAAAATCAGTAATCATAAATTTTATTTTTTGAAAAAATCCACCCTTGATTCTTACTGTTTCTTCAAAACATCTTGAAGAGTGAAACTCTCTTATTTTTAATACCGTAGAGAATTGAAACGGAGTCCAAAACATGTCAAATGCCTGATTACAAACAATTAACACATCAGGATTAATATCTTTCATTATCTGGTTCCATTTCCGATAATGCACAAACATTTTTTTAAGATTATCTTTAGTTACATAACTTTTAGTCCGGATATAATTGATATTAATATCTATCAATTTTATATTGGGACTCAAACTGTAACAGGCTGGTTTTTGATTTTGCTCAGTCGTTAGAATGTATACATCATAATTTAAAACCTCTGAAAAATAATTTGCTTTTTGTGCCATTACATTTTCAAGACCTCCATGAAGATAAATTTGATCTGTTGAAAAGATTATTTTCATTTAAGTAATGCGTCTTTAATTTCTTTTAATTTAAAAACACTAATTATCAAACTGATTGTCTGTACTCCAAAAACACGCATGAGCTTACGCTTCAAATTTGGCAAAAACTTATTTTTACTTAAAATCCATGACATAGCAAAATGATGAATGGTATAGGTCGCCGAAGTATTTTCTAATCTGCCTGTCCCTAAGTTTTTTGCACAAAAATATTCTTTGGAAAAAAGGTATAATTTCTTTTTGTCAAGCAATAAACTTTTATTTTTAAAGAGTTGCTCTTTACTAATTTCTACTAACTCCCTTTTAGGCTCAATTTGTTTCATCATGATTTTAGGCAATGTCATAGTATTAAAAGTCCCATCGAGATTAATAAATGTCTTGGCTTCATAATATGCTAAACAATCGGCTAACCATTCGGCATTTTTCTCAGCCGCAAATACCCCTGCTTCAATAATCCCTTCCCCCTCAGTACCTATAAAATAGGGCAAATCCAGTAAATCATCAAATTTCTTTAACACCTCTACATCTGAATCCAAATAAATCCCCCCAAAAGTATAAACGGCATATAATCGGATAAAATCAGCAGCGAAAGCATATTTTTTAGTTTCAAATGCTTGCTTAACCCAAATAGAATTATCTAGTGGAAACCTTTTAGTATCCCAAATTACAAACTCATAGTCAGGTAAATTTTTTTTCCATGAATCAATGCATTTTTGAATATTATCTGGAAACTTATCATCGCTTAACCAACAGTAATGAACTATTTTTGGTATCATATTTTATTATTTACAAAAAAGTATGTCTTTTTATAAAGAAAGAGCTAGCAAACAGTCAAACTACCAGCCAAATCTCTTCACAATCAATTTTTTTACAACCTTATAGCCTATAATACTAAGCCCTAAATTTTATTAATAATCATAGAACTTAAAACGCACAACAATAGTAAAAAAATAAATATAAGAAGTACGTATTGGGGTTTATATATTAACTTTGAAAAATAAATCATATAGAAGAAAGCATTGGATATGCAAACAAAGCATCATTAAGACAGCTATGGATTTAAATCTATTTGAAAGTTTTACACTCATTTAGTTTAGTTTAGTTTATTCAAAATTCTCAATAAATACCCCTGAGCAAAGGGTAATATATCAAATGTTTGGGAATAAACTCCTATTCCTTTGGTATCGCCCTGACAAAAATCTAAAGCACCATCTCTGCGTGTTACGGTTTTAAGGTATTCTAAACTCTTATGAACAGCATTTTGGCTGTCCTCTTTTATTTCAGTAATACTAATAGTATGAAGTAAAAACCAAGTAAGCATTACGGTAGCAGAGCTATCTTTTCTGGAGTTCTCTACTAGCACATTCCAAGTCCAAGCGCCATCGCTTTGTTGATAGGACAGAATGGTTTTTGCATAATTCAGTACCCAAGAAGTGACCTTGGAATAGTCTTTATGTTCTGTTGGCATTAGCTTCCATACATCAATCAATCCAATGGCATACCAGCCCATACCTCTTCCCCATCCAAATAAACCAGCTGTAGGAACGGTGTTGTTTAGGTTATAAGTGTGGCAGGGTAAGAATGTGCCTGGATACATACCAAACTGATTAAATTCTGAAATCTGCTGAACAGCCATTTCAGAAGCAGTATCTACACCATATACCTGACTATATAAAAATAAAAAAGGACAAATGAATCCAATAGTATCTATATACATTTGGTGACCAGTGTATGACTTATATGGAATAATAGTATGCTTATTTTTTAGCTTCACCAGCATTTCATAAACAGCATCGAAATAGGGTCGGAATTGTATGCGTTCTTCCTCGCTAGCGGCGTTCAGCAATGCATAGGCGTAGATGACATAGTCGCTTTCAATGGGTATGGATTTCGGATGGGTTTGATGCAGCATTTTTTTTACATCAAATTTATTTACCCGCTTGTTAGTAAGGCCTAAAATCAAACCTGCCTTCTGCCAATGCTGAATCGTTGCTCTTCTGTAATTCCCTTTCAACATGTCAATCACTATCAATCTATTGTTGTCTGTCAATTTGATTGTTGGGGTATTCAATACCCATTTCTCCACTTTGCGATTGATGAGATTTCTCCAACTATCGTCTTTCTTCCGTCCTATGAAAATACGACTTTGCCATGTTCTAAAAGAAAAGATCGCATCAATAGCAAAAAAGGTGATTGCGACTATGCAAACCGAATACAATATCCAAATCATTTTTTTTGTTTTAGTTAATATGTTTTTAGTTTGTTAAATATTTTTGAATCTGTGTTCTAGATTATAACCCACTGCTTTGAAGCTAACTAATAATAGGCTATAATATTTTGATAATAAGCATTATAAATCATGAGGTTTATGATGAACAAGGGGCTACTACCCAGCTATTAATTAAGGTTATTCAATATATATTTTTGTATACAAAGGTATTATGTTAACATAATATACTCAATTCTAGAAAACTCTTTCCACTTGAACTTTAAGCATTACTTGAGTAATTTTTTAAACATCTTCCAGTGAAAGGTCAAAGTATAAGGGCAGACACAGCACTCTTTTGGAAATGCTATCCGAATTAGGTAAATAGTCTTTATCTAAATATGGTAGTGAGCTAGCTAAAGAAGGATGAAAATAACGCCTCGTATATATTTGATGTGTTTCTAAAGCTTCTATGCAGTCCTGCATCAACTAGCATCCGCAAAAACGATTGGATAATATGCATTATTGCTTTCAGAGGCCGCATGCCAAATAGAACGGGTTGCAGGAAATGAGTGTAAAAGGTCAACATAGAGCCGGCTCAATACTTTATTTTTATTGGAAATACCCTCAATATGTTGTAGATTGACAAGCCCCATGGCTGCATGAAATTCCGAATTTTTGCCGTTCAATCCCAGAATGGAAAAAGCTTCGGGACCATCAAACCCAAAGTTGCGCATTGATACCAATTGATCATTAAATGATTTGCTTTTTGTAATTAACAAGCCGCCTTCTATGCTGCGGTATAGTTGGGTAGCATGTAAGCTGCATACTGACACATCTCCAAATTCAAATATAGATTTACCATTGATGGTCACGCCAAAGGCATGTGCGGCATCATAGATCACCTTTAGATTGTGTTTTTCTGCAATTTTTTCGATTGCTTCAACGTCGCAAGGATTTCCATACACATGCGTTGCTAGAATCGCTACGGTTTGTGAAGTAATTTTTTCCTCAATTTTGTGCGGATTTATATTTAGAGATTGCTCATCAATGTCCACAAAAACAGGAGTAAACACCTCCCATACAATAGAACTCGTGGTAGCTATAAAAGAAAATGGAGTAGTGATGATTTCTCCTTGCAACCCTAATACTTTTATCGTCATTTGTAGACCCACCGTGCCATTGGTTACGAACAAAAGGTTTTCAACATTCAAGTGTTCCTTTAATTTATGTTCGAGTTCGTTTGCTAAAGGTCCCAAATTGGTAAGCCATTGACCCTCCCAAATACCCTTAAGGTACTCATTATATTCTGATTGAGGTGGAAAAAAGGGTTTTATTGTGGGTATCATTTTATATATATATAAGATAAAATAAATTCAGTTGCATTAAAATATGTTGTCGCAAAAGTAGATTTTTGCTTTTAGTTTTTTTCCTTAATTGAAAAGGAATTGTAATTTTCGCAAATTGAATACTTGATTCTTTGCCCGAAGTAATTACTCGCCAATTAAAGAATAGAATTTTGCAATAACGTCTTTTTGGCTATAGTCTTTACTTAAGAGATGATCCGAAAAAGATTTTCGTAAAGCTGTATTGTTTATCATGGTTTCTAAACCTTCAGCTAAGGAACGGGGGTTCATTTCAGTAATAATACCCCCTTCCATGTGGGTTAAATGAGCCGATGCCGTGTTAAAGGATGTGAGAACAATGGGTTTACCCAATATCCGAGCTTCAGTAACTACTAAGCCCATGCCTTCAAATCGGGCCGCGTGTAAAAAAATATCTGCACGACGAACATAAGGATAATGGTTCTGCTTTATTCCCATAAAATGGATATTTTTTTTAAGACCAAATTGTTCTACTTGTTCCAACAAGTTTTTTTTTTCTTCACCGTCCCCCAAGATTATCCAATTTACTTGATAATCTTTATCAATCAATTTTTTAATTGCGAGCAGTGAAATGTCATATCCTTTTTGGTAGGTAAGACGGCCCACAGAAATAATACTAAAGCCTTCGGGATAGTCGTAAATATCTTCCAATGCTGACATTCTGATCTTTTCGGCAGGTAAAATGTCTGGCAAGACTTCCATTTTGGAAGTATACTGTGGGAACAATTTACACATGGTATCGTAGCATTGCGCAGACTCCTCAATAATCTTGTCTAACTTGGCAAAATAGGGAGTATCAAACGCAACATTCATCTGTAGCTGCTCATAATCATTCATTACATATCCAATTTTGCGATACGCTTGTACTTTATCTACTACAAAATAATTAGGATTTTTTTCAAGGTAGCCTATGGCAACATCGTATTGCTTTTTCAAGGGTTGTAGTGTTTTAGATAGCGGTTTCCAACCAAATTGCTCACGTTCACTATTGCTGCTTGCTTTTTTAGTACTCAGATAGTATTTTATCCGTTGTAGTGCTACGCTCCATTTACCCTTTTTTAAAGTCTCTTTTAGCATTTTAAAAAAAGGCATATCAAAATACTGATAGTTTTCTGGTTCTGGTAATAAATTAACTTCATTAGGGAGTTGGAACAAGAACATACCTTCATTTTTGAAAAGTTGCAAATCCACATTGTATTTTGAATAATCCAAAACTTGCAATAGCGACACTAACGACTTTTCGGCTCCACCCACTGTTAGGTTATTTAATACAAATAACAGGTTCTTTTTTTTATTCATTTCTAGCAGAAATTAGATTGTAGAACTTTTTAATTGACTTTTCGTTTTGATGGTCTATTTTGGACAGATTGCATTTTAAAGTCTCTTGTAAAGATGGATTTTCTAGTAAAGAGCAAATTTTTTCCGCAAGACTTTCAGGGTCTATTTCAGCTATAACACCGGTTTCCCCGTCTTGAATTTGGTCTTTTGCAGTTGTGAAATTAGAGACAATAATTGGTTTTTTTAGAATCATTGCTTCATCTATTGCAATTGATTTCCCTTCATGTCTAGATGTTTGCGCATAAATTGTTGCTGCACGCATGTAAGGGTAGGGATTCGATTGTAGACCCAGCATATGTACCGTACTCTGTAATTTGTTCAATCGTATTTGCTGTTCAAGTTTTGGACGTTCTGGGCCCTCGCCAATTATAATCCACATAAATAGGATTTCTCGTTGCTTTAATATTCTTGCCGTTTCGATTGCGATATCCATTCCTTTTTCCTCACTCAATCTTCCAACCGTTACGATTAAGTTTTGCCCTCCTAATGCTATTAGATCTTGTGGTATCTTCAGACTTAAATTCTCAATAAGTGTAGCGGATGAAATGTTTTCTATTACACTAATTTTGTGGGCTTCACTAGGAAAATGTTGCATGAGACTTTCGCCACAAGCTGGTGAAATGGTTACGATACTATTTAGCTGCTTCAGGTAGGGTAAATCAAATTGCGGATCTTGTTTCGATTTGGAATAATCAGTATGGATCCAGGCGATTTTATTATTAGCGTTTATGTTATCGACAATAAAATAAGTAGAGGATTTTTCTAAGAAAGCAATAGCACTATGGTATTGTTTATCCAATTTAGGAAGCACTTGACTAAAAATTTCCCAGGCATCTTGTTCTGCTTTTGCCGTGTTAGGCTCTTTTTTTTGTATCCATGCAAACTTCAATCGAGCCCTCGCTATGTTGAACTTTCCTTTACTTAAAAACCATAAGATAGACGTTAGTAATGGTTTTGAAAAATGGGTAAATAGGTTGCCACAGTCCAATAATTTTACATTTTTAGGCACAAGCGCTTGAAATATTCCACCCTGTTTAAACAAGAAGAGATCTACTTCATACTGCTCAAAATCTAAAGCACTTAGCCAGTTTAATAAACTTTTTTCAGCTCCACCTGCGTCTAAACTAGGGATTACAAACAATAGACTCTTTTTCATTAAAGCTTTGTTAAGTACTCACCTGCTTTTTCTGCCATTTGTTTCATTTTCGGTATACTATGTTCGAGTTGTTCTCGAATAAGGTTTTCATCTCTTACAAGTTCATCAAACTTCTCGATAAGTTTCTGTCCATCGGAAAGTTCGTGGAGCTGTAAAACTAATTTTTCTTCTCCAAATAAATCGAGTGCAATTCCTCTAGATTTTACGCTGTAACCAAGAACCATGGTGGGAACGCAACTGGAATAGGCAGCTATGGTCGCATGCGTTCTGGCACCAATGAAAAATTTCATACGCGAAATGTAGCCTTTGTATTCCAGTGTGTTCAAGTTGTCTGGGAGCAGAATTACACGTTTTGTGTTTTTATATTTTTGGTAAAATTCATCTAGAGTTTCAAAATCGTTATTTCCTGCAATTGTTACATGCGGGGTTAATACTATTTTGTAATCCGTTGAGTTGAGTATATACTGAATCAGTAATTCGAAAGAATTTCTTGAATCGGCATTCTTTTTTTGGACTAAAGGACTATAATTTAACCCTACCATTTTTCCTTCTTCCCAGCCCTGGGGCAATTCCAATATTGCCTTTTCTAACAGAAACGCTCCGTCTGCTACTAAGTTCGTCTGTTTTAGTCCTTTGGAGGTAAGGAGATCGAATGTTAGACTCTCTCTTACTAGAATTTTATCAAACTTTTTTAAGTCTTCTATCTTTTCTACAGTGAGGTCTTCCTTTCCAATTGAAGCACCCCAAAGTACCAATTTCTTGCCTGCTTTTTTAATCTGTGAATGCAGTTCATACCAAATAGGTTGCTCCCCATAGCAATACGTATCTCCCCCTATTGAGAGAAAGATATCGAATTCACTTATTTTTTTTATAAAGAGTTGATTGGAATTAATAATTCCGACACTTTCATTCTTTTTAAATTTCCATGCTATTGCAGCCTCCGCGTGCTTCCAAGAAAATTTGTGGGGCTTTTTTGATTTCATATCAAATATCTCATGCAATCCTGGTATGTTCTTATCTGTTTGAGGATCAAAGGAAGCTAATGAAATCTGTGCGTTCGGAAACTGTTGACTTACAACTTTTATTGCTGACCGTACCAAAGCTTCGCAACCTCTATTGAGTGAACCTGAATGGAGATATAATAGTATTTTCATAATGTGGTATATATATAATGAAGTTCGAGAATGTTTTTATCAATGTCAAATTTATCTTGACGAACTGTGCATAGTGCAGTATTACCCATCCTAATGCGTAATTTGGGATTTTCAATTAGTAGCTGTAAGTAATCTGCAAGCAAACTAATGTCGTTAGTATCATATAAAAAGCCTTCTTTATTATGAACAATAAGCTCAGGTATACCACCAACTTTTGAGGCAACAATAGGCAATGCACATTCCATTGCCTCCATTATCGTGAACCCAAGAGCCTCGCTTCTTGACGGTTGACAATAAATATCACTAGCATTTAAAAGACTATATATATCGTTCCGATTGCCTAGGAAAGAAACGCTATTACTGATTTTAAGTTTTTCAACTTGCTCTTTATATTTATTCTGATTGTTTTTATTTAGTGGACTGCCTATGATTTGTGCCGTAAATGGTACTTGTCTGTCGGATAGTATTTTTAACGAGCGTAGTAATATGTCTATGCCTTTAATGTCATCTAAAAAGCCAATAGTAGTTATTATCGGAACAGAGTTAAACTCCGTTTTGGGTATATATTTGCTTACTTTGTTATTTACTCCTAAATATAAAGTTTTACATTTTGAAGATGAAAACTTAAAAAATGATTGATGTTGAGATTTAACACTATTGGAAACGAAAAAAAAATGATCAACAAAATAGCTAAGTACTTTATATTTTATTTTATACAATAATACACCTAAACGAGTTTTCCTACTGGACTTCCAATCCAAGTTTTCGACATAGAAGTTAGCCATATGAAATGTTAAAAATGTTTTTTTTCCACAAAGTTTGCTTGGAATCAAATAGAAGGCGGAGTTTTCGAAATGACAGTGAACGATATCTATTTCGTGAAATTTTAGTAATGCCTTGTATGCAGCAAACCCTTCTTTTTGGGGATCGAAATTGATACAATCGATTCCACTTTCTTTAAATTTTTGGAGAATTTCGGGTGTGGGTAGCTTTTCAAGAAAAGCAAGAATAAATTTAAACTTAGTTTTTCCTAATTGTGCATTCCTTTCGTACCACCTTTCCAATCCACCAAACTTAATGCTATAAGGCTGACCTGTAAGACACAAAACTGTTTTCATAATCTTTATTGACGATTAAATATAAAAGTAATTGTGTCTATAATTTTTTTTCTGATATACAAATACTTATGAATTTTATTAATATTTTTTGTTTTAAATATATTCAATATAGGATGCATTTTTTGACTATTAGGAAAACCATCTTGAATATATTTAAACTCTAACATTTTTTTAATCCATTCTAATTTTTTATGCTTTTCCATTTTGGAAAAATTATTATACAAATAGAATGCCGCATCATAAAAATTCCAATAATATAAACCTAAAACATAATCTGAGTAATCTTTTTCTTCTAATTTAAATTTCTTAAAAAAGTTCACTGCCAAATTTGCTCTTATTTCACTGTCTTGAAATCTTTTTATATTAAACTGTTTAGATAATGAATTTGGAGTACCAATAAAATAATGATACATTACTTCATTCGTAATATTTACAAACTTACAGTAGCTGAAATATTCCAGAGAAAAAACATAATCTTCTCCAAAATTTAAAGATATATCAAACTTTAAATTAAATTGATCTATTATCTTTTTATTAAACATTTTCGCTACAGGAGTTTGAATCATTATTTTATCAAACAATTCAACAACTTCCTTATTTCCTTCAAAAACAATACAATGTTTATTTATAAATGTTTCACTTCCTCCTACAAAACCACATATTGATATATTGCTATTATCTTTCAAAATAAGACTCAGCAGTAATTCTAAATAATTTGGAGTTACCCAATCATCTGAATCAATAAAAACCAGATATTCTCCTTTTGCAAGGTCGATTCCTTTATTCCTTGCTGCACTTACCCCTTGGTTTTTTTGATTGATTACAATGACTCTGCTATCTTTTTGTTGGTAAGATTCAAGTATTTCCAATGAATTATCTTTGGATCCGTCATTAATACAAATCACCTCATAATTGCTAAATGTTTGATCTAATATAGAGTCAAGACATTGAGGGAGGTATTTTTCAGTATTGTAAACAGGAACAATTATTGATATTTCAGGCATGATCGGGTGTTACAGTTTGGAAAGATAGTTTCTTGAACTATTTAAATAATATTTAATCACTGATTTAATATCTGTCTTTACTCCATTTCCAATCGCAATTAACTTCAACTTATTAGATAAATTATACTTCTTGAACAAGAACTTTAAGAATTTAGAATCATCTAAATTATTATTAATTATTCTTAAAAACAATAAATACTTCAGTTCCTCTAGACTAATACTTTCATCTATTTTCTCTTTTACTATAGTCGTTAAAAACATTAGCGATTGATCGATATGTAGTACTTTTTTTTCTTCGTTGGATAATCTAGACCACACACCCAGCCCATTATGTCTGTAAACCGCTGTGACATCTTCTATAGATTGCACTTTTCCTTTTAAACAATAGAAATAGCCAATTATTTTATCAAAACCAAAACTATCTGGAAACAAACTTATAAAGTTTATAAGTTCTACTTGATAATTCCTCCCCACCATGGTTTGTGTTGGAAAAACAGTTCCATAAGCATAGATATCGTTTTTTGACCAAAATATTTCTGGCCAAATACTTTTCACTTCAGTCAAATCTGCTTCCTGTACGATGCGAGAGGTAAAAGTTAAAACTACCTCTTGATTAGTCTCCATGATTTCTATTTGCTTTTGTAGTTTTAAAGGATCAATCCAATAGTCATCTCCTTCGCAAAAAGCAATAAAATCACCTTTACAATTTTCTAAGTTCAAGATTGCATTATTAAAAACACCTCTATTTTTAGGTTGTCGAATGTATTTAATAATTCCGCCACGTGGATGAGATTGTAATGATTTGACAACTGCTTCGGTATTATCCGTCGAACAATCATCTGTTATTACTAACTCAATATCATAGCTGCATTCTTGACTTAACACTCCTAAAATAGCTTCTTTAATAAAATGCTCGTGATTATATGTAATCATCCAAACACTAATTTTTTTTTTACTTTCCATATATGATCTATGGGATACGTTTTATACTACTGTAAAGACATTCAAAATTATCTTGTAAATCTTGGCCAAAGTAAGTTTTGCTATAACTTTCATTCATCCAATATTTATTATTGATAATATTAAAATTTTATTTTGGAGATAATCATTTCAATTCATTATTTCCAAATCCCCTATACTTTTCGATAGGCGATAATATCTTCAAACTTTTAAATTATTATCTTATTACTAATTTCATTCATACACCTAAACCCTTTATACTTTCTAAATCTTGCCAATAAATTATTTGCAAAAATTAGTATCATACTACTTTTTAAAAGTTTAATCCTAAATTCAAAAAAGTTTTATAAAATTGAGTGTCGCTTATTAATAATACTTTTAAAAATTAACGATGTTATAATCAAGCTACAAATAATTTTCTTCTGGGATAACTTAGTGAATAAAGTCTTCTAATTACATTTTATGTCTAATAATTTTAGCTGGAATCCCTAAGGCAACAGTATTGTCAG